>JAISCJ010000080.1 GCA_031265645.1 Holosporales bacterium
TCCATATTCGAGTCACCATTCACACCACCATCAACAACCATTATACAACGACTTTGCTGATAAAACGCAAGCATTTTGCATGTCGATCAGAACGCCATGCGTCTAATTTCGCATGGAAATGTGCGACATTTACAGGGTGGAATTACCCAATTCCGCGATGGATTCACTGGAAAAAGGCTCACTTGGTGATTTTTGGGTCATATTATTAAGCTTCTACTCATGCCTGTCGATTCTTGCTTTTAAATTATGTTAAAATTCTAAGCTGGTGGAGACAGACATTAGTAAAATGTTGATAATATCAAAAAATTATGTTTCTTTTTTATAGATCAAAGCATGTTAAATACTTTTTCATTTTCGATTGTTAGCAAATTATTGCTACAATGAATGAGGGCTGCTTGTTAATGTTAGAGACGACAGGCTCAGCAGTCGAGGGGGGAATTCATCAACATCTGTGTTGGCGACAATAAAGAGAACATTTTAGTAATATACTTTTTCTTGGACGCCGTCAGCGCTGACATGATACGATAACTAAGTTGAGCAAAAGTTACGCGAGTGGGAGCTTAATAGGACGCTCTTCCGTAGCTGTAGGAGGGCGATATGGGTGACGGCCAAAAAAGCAAATGCACGCCATCTAAAGCGGAGCAGATCGCCTGTGCAGGGGGAGGACGGCGTTTTTTTGGCGCGTTGTTTAGCTTGTTGCCACTATATGTCCTTTTTTGTATTCAGTCTGCGCACGCTGGCAATGTTATACCCCCAGCGGGGTCGATTGTTCCATTTGCTGGCGTGCTCCTATCTATTGCGATTGGACCATTGCTGTTCCCTGCGATTTGGCACAAATATGACAATGTAATATTGGCTGCCTGGACAATCCTTTCTACCTGGTTATGCTTTCATACCATGGGAAAAGAACCTACGGGGCATTTGATTGCTGGGATATTCTTGAAGGAATATGTTCCGCTTATTGTACTGATTGGGACGTTATATATAATAAGCAGCGGAATAGGCATTCGCATAAATAGGGCAGGAACAACAAGCGTCAATGTTGCAATAATTGCGACGGGAGAGATTTTATCAAACCTGATAGGAACTACTGGAACGTCAATGTTGCTGTTGCGTCCATTGCTGGATGTAAATAAAACGAGAAAATATAAGGTCCATACGCTGATATTCTTTATATTTTTGGTATCAAACATTGGAGGTTGCCTTCTTCCATTCGGGGACCCACCGCTTTTTTTGGGATACTTGAAAGGAGTGAGTTTCTTTTGGACGGCCAAGCATATGTTTCCTATGTTTCTCGTGATATCGACAATCTTAATGTTTATTTATATTGTAATAGATCGATATTTGATTCGAAAAGAAACGATTAGCGACTACACAAATTCACACAACATATCTTTTGAAAAAGATAGGCAGCATTCCGTTAGACTGACGCCGGTGCAAATTACGGGCTACTTTAACATTGCGTTGATGGTGCTTACCGCGGCGTTTGTAGCTGGAGCTGGGATGTTGCCTAAAAAAGAAGCGTTTTCTATTTTTGGATCATCGGTCCACTACAAAGGGCTACTTCGCGATATTGGACTTTGTTTGATATCCGCAGCGTCGATTTTCCACGCAAGGCAAACATTAAAAGCGAACAAAGAGCATCATAAACATGTTCACTCAGAAGAAGTATCTTGGGCGCCAATAACAGAGGTTACCAGGTATTTTGCTGCCATATTTATTACGATGGCTCCTGTAGCCGCGATGCTAAAAGGTGGGCACGAAATTTTTTCACCAATTTGCAACATTCTAAAGAATACGGAGCATCCCTCATTTTGGTACTTTTGGTTTGTTAGCCCCTTTTCAGCCTTTTTAGACAATGCGCCAACGTACGTCGTGTTCTTTAAAATGGCTGGAGGAGACGCGTTATCTATGATGGTAGAGCACGCGCGCACACTGACGGCGATATCCGCAGGCTCAGTGTTTATGGGCGCAATGACGTACATCGGAAATGCGCCAAATTTTATGGTAAAGTCGATTGCGAAGCAGCACGGCGTACACATGCCTTCATTCTTGGGTTACATGGGTTGGTCTAGCGTGATATTGCTTCCGGTGTTGGCTTTTGCTTCGTACTTGTTTTTATATTAAAAAAGACGCAGGTGAAAACAGAACCTGTTTGTATGTTTTTCAGGTTCGAATAATCGAGGAAATCTTTTTATGCAACCTCGCCCCTCAACAATTACGGCTGTACTTGCTTGCGCTCAGCCAGTATTGCGAATAATAAAAAACGCTGGACATGAAGGGCGCCTTGTTGGGGGCTGTGTCCGTGATGCATTGCTCAACCACACAACCTCCGACATTGATATTGCAATAGACGTCCCACCAGAACAAACAATCGATATATTTAAGATTACTGGCTTAAAAGTCATTCCAACGGGCTTAGTGCACGGAACTGTTACCGTAATCCACAACGAAACGCCATTCGAAATAACGTCGCTGCGTCAAGACGTTGCCACGGATGGGCGCCATGCGATTGTGAAATTCACGAAAAGCTGGGAAGCAGATGCTGCTCGGAGAGATTTTACGATCAATGCGCTATACGCCAATGATCGCGGGCAAATTTTCGACTATTTCGACGGACAGGCGGACTTGGTACGTGGGATAGTGCGCTTCATTGGAGATCCACAGGCGCGAATCAGTGAAGACAACTTGCGTATATTAAGGTTTTACCGATTCGCTCTAGGGTTTTCACGCGCAGATGAAAACGGATTTTTCGAGCTTGATGAGCCATCCCTGAAGGCAGTGCATGAAAACGTTAAATTGCTCAGGAATTTATCAAAAGAGCGAATACAGTCCGAGCTTTTTAAGATCCTTGAAAATCCGTCAGTCATAAAAATTTTGCATATAATGCCGAATGTTTTTGAGACTTTATTCAACAGGCCACCAGATTTAATGTTGGGACGAAAGCTAATGTCCATAAGTAATTCTTTTTCGCGAAAACTAAATTGCCGAAGTGTTCCATTGCTAAATCTTTTTGCGATATACCCACAAAATGTGATGGGCATAGAATGCAGCCTAAAATTATCCAGGGAGCAAGTAAAATTTTTACGAGCAGTGTCTGAAATGAAGGACATTTCTTTCTCGACGACAAACTTGCTTGCGATTCGAATCAAGTACGGCGACGATATAGCTAGAGGATGGGCTGACGTTAGAACGGCAATGGGAGACATGCTTCCGGTTGAGTCGTTCGATTCGATCGTTCCCCAATTTCCAAT
>JAISCJ010000103.1 GCA_031265645.1 Holosporales bacterium
GATTGATGCCGTGGCGATTCCAGTGGGAGCACCGCATACCAAAAACGCGCACATCTTTATCGATTTCCTATTGAGGCCGGATATCAGCGCGCAGATTACGAATAGATCTATGATTGCAACGATGGTTGTGGACAGCAAGTTGCATATCAGAGGGGATGTGTTGGCGAACAAAATTATTTTTCCGAACGATGACGTTTTAAATAAATTGTTTTTTTGTTCGCCGGTGTTGGGAGAGAGTGGCTCAAAATATGAAAGAATTCGGGCGAGAATTTGGGCGATGTTGAAGATCAGCAAAACGCCGGAGGAGGCTCGCAAATATAAGGTGATTTTTGCAAAATTTTTGGATGCGGCTGCTACGGTTGGTGAGCGGAATGAGGAGAGGACGGCAGCTGCTGCGGTTGGTGAGCGGAATGAGGATGCGGTAGATGGGAAACTGGACGAAGAGAGTGCTTGCGGAAGATCATAATACGGGAACTGCCTCAGAGGAAGGCCCGTTCAATGGAGAATGAGGAGGCAAGAGGAGAGGATAATTGTTAATTCACATATTGTTTTGCATAACACTTGCTTGTTCGGTCTTGCCTCCGTGCGTGGTTTTTTTAAAGCAAATAACCACCAACAAAGGCGGGAAATATCAAATTCAGATAGTCGAAACATTTTCAGAGAGACTCATTGTTATTGTTTTATCTGGGGTTATTGCGACTTTATTCTTTATTGCGCTGCTTCCAATGCTTTTGTTTGATTGCTTTAATGCTTTTTGGGCCGCGATTATTGCGACAATACTATTGCTGTTGCTCATATCTTTAAAATACTGTCTCAATTTTCTTTACAGATAAAGCGGCCTCACAAAGAATTTTCATTGCTATAGTTTTCAGCTCAGTTCACAAGCGCCGCCATTTTAAGCCTTTTTTCTTTGTACATTTAATAAAAGCTTAATACAATATCGTATACTCTTAATCAGAATAAAAACGTTTATATGAGGAATGTATGCTAAGAAGTCTATTATTGCCCGCCAACACCAAGTATTGCCGCCGCTGCCACCATTGCCGTCCCAGCTATTACAGTCGCTCTCGTCACCATTGCCGCAACTGCAGCAAACAATGCGTCGCACCACAATTCCACAAAGTCGCCCTGAAAAGTTGCGCGTTACTGCTGCTGCCATTTTTGCTAAATGCTGCCAATGCTGAGCATGTGGAGCCGTCCTCCGCCATCATAGAACAAATTCCAAACATAAAAGTTCCCCTGTCGATTTTTGATGAGGTCAAAAGGAACCTTTCCGCAAATCTGAAAACCTCCATTGAATTCCTAAATAATCGGAAGAATGATAATGGCACGCAACCAACCTCGCAGTATTTCACTTCCGCCTCGGCACTGAAATCTGCCTCTGATTTCGTGTCTATTTTTGATGTTGCCTCCGCAAAAGTTTCCCAGCTCTCGCTCAAATACATGTTCAAAAATGTACAGCGCTACGGATCGCCAACATGGTTTGCCATGGAAACTTTCAATCAGGCGCTAGCAGATGTTATTGCATCGTCGCTGTCAATAACTGGCGAAAAATGCACTTTCCACGAGAATAATGAGGGGGAATTGTGTTGTGTTGTTAAGTATAACAGGGATGATAGGAATGGTAAGGCTCTGATACCCGCAGCGGTTGACAACGCGCATCCAGTGTTTTGGGAGGTAATTCTTTCGCCTGAAATTACAGAAATTGAGGACTGGGAATTTAGGGAGAAACGAATTAGTGTTTTTCATGCCCCTGGTGTGACGCGTATTGGACCCTATGCATTTGCCGGGGCGGTGATCGACGAATTTCATTGTCCAGAGGATCTAAACGCAGAAGGGATAGATGGCAGTGCATTTGATGGTACTCAAATCAAGCGTTTGGTTTTACCGGATGATTTCCTTGAGGAAGATAAGGGCGGTATCTCAGAGAAGTATTACGATATCGCTTCCGTAGCAGGCGAAGCTTTGATGTGCGTTGAAGAAGTGGTTCTTGGATACAATGGTCCTGTGTCTAAGCGTGGGAGGAGTGTAGCTGGGGAAGGGCAGCGGGGTGTGGATGTTGATAGACTTAAGAATAGTGACGCTGGCCCAGAATTCGTGCAGTCTGGGCTGAGCACAAAAAGGGTTATATGGCGCGATGGCACTGTAGCATTGCCAAAACATTACATATTTCCTGGAGTTGAAGAAGTGCTTTGCCCAAGAACTCTTGCATTCATTAGTTACGATGCACTAGAGAAAGCCAGTTATCTCAAGAAAATCTCTGGCATTGAAAATGTTTCGGCGATTCTGGCGTATGCCTTCGATGATACACCAAATCTTGCAGAATTTGCTTGGCCCAAGAGGGCAACGGTGATCGCATCTGGTACTTTTCGTAAATCTGGAATAGAAACAATAACAGGAACGGAAAATGTGTTAACCATTGAAGGTGGAGCATTCGAGCAGACAGAAAATCTTGAAGAAATTTCTATCCCAAAGGTAACAACGATTGGAGGCGGTGCCTTTAATCCCTCTGGCGTGAATCGAGTAAACATTAAAAATCTTATCGATATTGAAGATAGTGCTTTTTGGGGTGCTCATCTAACAAATTTTAAGTTTCCGCAAACGGTATCTTTGGGCAAAAACCCTTTCCGCGATTCTTGGCTTCCTGCTTTTTCTGGTGTGCTGTTTGATAGACCTGGCCATTGCATGACGGCGGAGCAGGTTATCCTCAACCTTGATGGCGCGCGGCTTGGTTTTTTTGAGTTGCCAAAGAATATAACAACTATATCTAAGCCTCAACGACTAGCAAATATTAATGCAAGTAGGATAGATATATCTAGTTTGCGTTCTGTTTCAGAAAATACGGCTTTTGACTTTAATTCGAGTTTGAGAGAGATAACCCTGCCGGCCCTGGAGAATTTCGATATCGTGGAAGGTGAGGCCCTTTCACCTTTAAAAATCAATTTGGTTGATACGTGTTTTCCTTTATATAATTCGGATTCGGCTGAGAGACTAGCAAATGTTACTAATTCTGTTTTAAGCGCATTCCACAAAAGACAAAAGTACGGTGATTGCGCGGATAGCTTTACTATATCTTTCTCAGACGTTGTGTGTAGTGGTAGTGAGTATTTTAGTGATTACATACGCCACCTCCTGACAGACGACGTTAGCGACGAGAGTCTACAGTATTTGAATAAAATGAGGGGAAATGGAAATTTCCCTTGTTTGGATCTATCTAATCTACGTGATTGTGTTCCTGGGATTTGGCCTGAGAACGACGAAGATACAGAATGGTATGTGAAGTTGCCCGGGACTTTCACGTTTGCTGATGACTTCCCAAACGCCCTTTCAGACGCAATGCGCCTCAAAGGACTCTTTTTACCGCGCATTTCTTACACTCCGGTTGACCTCAGTAGAAAATTGGATCGCGATTTTTTGGAGATTTTAGGAATACGTGATGATATTGAGTGCGAGTCTTATTCATCCTTTTTTGAACTTGCCCCGAAAGTATTTGAGTATACATTTACGGCTCCGCTGTCTGCCAAAGCTGCGATTGCAAAATTCATTTCATTATATGAATGGTGTACTAAGCAAATGGGTTTATCGTTTCGCTCTGTAAAGGAGCTTAGGTTTTCTTTTCGTGACGATGAAGATGAGACACTTTATAAAGATATTAGAAGGGCAAGCGATTATTACGAAAACGTGGTGCGCGGGATTATCGCGGCTTTACCGGAGATTATTGTATCAAGCAATATTGCCGTGACATTTGATCTCAGCAAAACTCCAGTGGAGAATCTTCAGTTCACGGCAGCCGATTTCCCGTGGGATAAACATGACGATAAGCTGCCTGGGTGCGGCTTAGAATGGAAGATCATCTATAAATACGGTTTTGAGACGATATGTCAGCGCAGCAGGCATGGCGGAACGGGAGATGTTGTGTTTGATGTAGAGGGGAATCACGCTTTGACTCAGTTGTTTTTGTCTGGTACAAGGTACGATTGGGTGACTGCACGTGGAGCGAGCGATGAGTGGGATGCCGGCGGAACGAGCGATGAGGAGATCGGAACGAGCAGCGAAGTGGATGGCGCGAGTGAAGAGAGGGATGGCGGCAGAACAAGCGACGAGGAGAGCGGAACAAGCGACGAGGGAGATGCCGGCGGAACGAGCGACAAGGGGCCAGTCTCTATAGCAAAAATCGAAGAGCCCTCGTTTGGCGCAGCAATCGTAGAATCTATTTGTTTCAATGAACATGAAGCACTCAGAGAAGTAAACATTCCTTCGGATTTTCCGTTAGTGCACAATAGGCTGAGTGATGGGGTTATGCTTCCGATTCGTTTTTCTGAAAGTAGCGTTGAACGCATTAACATTTCAAGTGCCTTGCCTATAACGTCGCTTGGCTCCTGTGATTATATGAAAAATCTCAAGACATTTTCATTACCACCAAGTGTGGAAACAATCAGCAACGTGGCGTTTA
>JAISCJ010000117.1 GCA_031265645.1 Holosporales bacterium
AAAACGCACGTCGAGCAGCGTTTACGATTCAAAATGATAGACAAAAAATAGCCAATTTGTTCAAGGCGAAAAACATTGCATATGCCTCTGGCTAGACAGACTTTGGTGGAAGGTTAATAGGACACGGTTGGTGTCAGCCCACTCTGATACTGAAATCAGCGGATCGGGCTTAATTCCCGCAATGAAACTATCGGTGTAAATCATTGCAAGTCCTCTGATAGACTTTCAAGCGCAAGCCTGATTTCTTTTGACAACACATCGTATATTTGATTCGCATCAGAAATCGAAGCCAGCAGCGAAGATACGCGATCTGGGATATTTTGCAGGGAGTCACGAACGGTCCTGGCGACATGAAACGCTTGCCTTTCAACGTCTCTAGCGTCCACGTACTGACCCGTCTTGGCTTTTGCTTCGATTTCTAGCATTTTGCCTTTTTCTACTTCGTTTTTGATGCGTGTTTTGAGCAAAACCGTTGAGAGCTCTGCTGTTGACGGTTTGTCGTTGTTCTTAGCATGCTTGCGATAAATTGGCTTATTCGGGTTCCGCATCGCCGCCAACGCTGCTTCAGCCTGTTCCGTATCGACCAAGCCATCCTCAAGAATGACATGCCCCTGCTGAATCAGCTTACTTGCGTGCTGCTTTGAAAAGCCTTGCATTTGGGCCCATTCTCTTTGCGAAACTAGCATGCGGCAGCTCCACAATGATTGTGCTCAGATAAGCCATCAACCGCGTGTTTTGCCGTCTCCTGCAAATCATCAAAAGATTCGCCCGTGCGTTCTAAAATTGCTTGCTTTCCTGTCAAATTCTGCCAGCGCTGGATCGTCACATCGACGTAGCGTGGTTCGAGTTCAACCAGAAAAGCCTTGCGATCCAAGTGTTCTGCGGCAATCAACGTCGTTCCAGAGCCACCAAACGGATCCAGCACGCTATCGCCTTTCTGCGAACTGTTCTTGATCGCTCGTTCGATAAGCGCCACTGGCTTCATGGTCGGATGCAGCGGATTTGAATCGTTTTTCGCAACATTCCAAACATCGCTTTGAGTCGTGTCACCGCACCAAAAAGGGTGTCGATAATCTCTACACCCTTTATTCCAACCATATAAAATTGGCTCAAACTGGTGGTGGTAGTGGGTTTTGCCGACGGCGAAGTGTCCTTTCGCCCAAACGAGCCAGTTTTCGATGTGCCCGCCAAATTTCTCAAACGCAGATTGCAGCGTCGTCAGCTGGTTTACCGCCATAAAAACGTAGATAGCACCTCGCGTCCTAGACAAAATCTGATCGCAAACAGTATCCAAAAACGCTTGAAAATCTTTTCCCAGCTTGTCGTTTGCGATTTCTTTGTACCCGCCTAAAATTTCTTCCCTATCTGGGTTTTTGTTGACGCGGACGTTCACGTTGTATGGCGGGTCGGTAACGGTAATGTCCGCTGTCTGGCCCTGCATAAGCGTTTCATAGGATTGTGGGTCCAAGCTATCGCCACATAGCAAGCGATGATCACCAAGAATCCATAAATCCCCTAGCTTACTAACGGTTGGTTTCTTTGTCTCTGCAACTTCTTTGAAATCCGAAAAATTTTCTTCAAGAGGCTCTTCTTCGCCAAGCAATTCCTGGATTTCATCAAAATCGAATCCAGTTAAATTTAAATCGAAGTCCAGATTCTTCAGGTCTTCTAATTCAATTTTTAATAATTCTGCATCAAACTCAGCCCAATTCGCCGATTGATTTGCAACTAAACGAAAAGCCTTGACCTGAGCCTCACTGAGTTCATCTGCTAAAATAACAGGCACTTCAGTCAGGCCCATTGCCTTTGCAGCCTTGAAACGCAAGTGTCCGTCAACAATCTCCCCATCGCTTTTGGCTACGATCGGAATGCGAAATCCGAACTCGCGAATGCAGTCAACCATCCGATCCACGACTTCATCATTGCGTCGCGGATTGCTTTCGTATTCATGAAGTTCATTTATATTTTTGTAAAATATTTCAAGATTTTTCATCGTACTCTACTTGTTGGTCAACTATCTTTAGCATTCTGTCGCTAGCGAGGTTATGGACGGCCTCCCTGCGCAGTATTAATACTTCGACAAGGACCCGGACGACAAATCGTATGGAATATATCTATGTAGATATGAAACGCTGAATATTTCACTCGCATGGTAATCGGTAAAAGGATGACCTTTCTGTATACTCTCTCTGAATACTTTGTAGATTGATTTTTGTCCTATCTCACCCACTTGCATTGCGCACACTTCGCACAAAACGTCCTACCTAATTCTATATATTCACCATTCGCAAAATTTTTGGTCAGAGGCACTGAGGTTCAAGCTTTTTGATAAGTCGACAAACATTTGCCGCGTCTAAGTCGAAAAGCATACCTATGTACTCTTGCGTAACGTAGTGTCTGTAATACATAAGGAGGATCATCAGCATGTGTTTTAGGTCTAATTTGGAGTGGCGACCAGGTCTTTTGTACGCAGCAATAACCCCGTGAGCCCAAAGCATTGTTAATTTTTCAAGAACTCAAAGGTTTCAACGTTAACGCCAAACAATCGTAAAAATAGGGTTGGCCTTTGTTTAACTATCTCGTATTTGATCATGTTGACTCAGATAATTGATGCAAACCTGCACATTTTTTAGCAAAAGATCTCCGAATGATCAAACTTTCGCAATAGGTCTACTCACCATTCTATGCATCTTCTCTGCCGGTTATTGTTTAGTTCTGACTATTAAATGTAGTACGAATGAGTATTGTACATCATTTTTAAATAAAAATGTTTGCGTACGTGAACATAATCATGTGGAATGGTGAGGTTCTCAGCTACGAAGGGCGTACCCGATATCAGTTGATTCTTGCTTACTCGGGGTGATAAGAAAGCGAGCACTCGCTCATTTGACCAGCTATCAATTGAAGTCGTGGAATGAACGAATAAATCTTCTCAAGGTATGAGTAGCTCAGAAATGTAGCTCTCTTGGCCGCCTCTGCTAATCTGTTACATTCCGGATACAATTCTGCGCACAAACTCAACAATTCATCAGAATGTGTCGGAACAAATTTTTCTATTTGTTTCAATCCCTCTGCAGTTTCTTTTAGAGACGTCGCGAATGCCACGACATCTCGCGTAGCTAAGCCACACTTACCGTTTTCAAAGACATCATTTAGATAATCTGCATACCACGTTGCTACGGAAACTGCATCTTGTGCGCTTGAAATATTGAACTTCCAGAACATAAAAAAATTGCATGGACGCGACTCCATCATGGTATGCAGAAATGCGACGACTTCTTCAGTTAGGGCATATGCATTGGCCCAAAAACCGATAGATTGTGTACGGCCCGCATCAACGCATGATCTGAATCCTCCTATTTTACGTACAATCCCTTGTGCGGAATTTCCTCCTGCACGATTTACGATGGGCGATGCATTATTAAGAAAAGTGTACAGATTATTGGCTTGTAATTTATCTGGCTTGCGTCCCGGCTGAAACGACGTTCGATCTATCTGTGCAAAAAGTGTAGTGATAATGTCAGCATGGATCGGACAAGATGATGACTTATCGTTGTGATCGTCACCTCCCATTGCGAACTCGTCTTCTGTTGCAAATCCTACCGTTGACCATGTTAAAGCGATAATTCCTAACCATTTCTGAAAATTCATATCGCCCCTATTTTTTGAATAATGTTGTGCCTTTCCTTAATAAAATCGTAGCAGCAAATGTCGAAAAAGCAAATATCCGACCATTGTTTGCCTCACCACCCCACATGTCTCAAACCTGCCCACAGTTCGTGTAAAAAGTTAAAGCCAACAAATATATAGCTCAGCATTCTCAATCCTTGTTGAAATAACGATTTTTTAGACCTTCGCTTT
>JAISCJ010000010.1 GCA_031265645.1 Holosporales bacterium
AATTGACGGCATTTAAAAACCTATTGTGTGGCGTGTCCGTTTCCATTGAGTCAGAGTTTTTATATCCTTTTTCAGATGACAATTCTACCAAACCTTATGTGTTCTATGATGATGACATAACCGATGTTACAAAGCCTGAAAGGACGGATTTATTGATAAAAATTTTAACCGATAAAATTGCATGGTTGGAATACATAAAAACCCATCCAGCAAGCGCTTATTATGCCCAGAAGGATGCGTTTGATTACGATAAATGGAATAAAACCAACGAGACTAAAATTAACGAGAAGATAGCACTATTTACAAATGCTTTTAAAAATGTTACCTACAAATCGGATGGAAGTGGAAGTATTAAGACCTACGGGGGCAGTTTAGGAAGTTGGGATGCATTTTGGGCGCAAAGTGTGACTGGTGGTACATTGGCAAGTCAAATAAAAACAGATTATAATGGGCTTGATCAAAAGGACAAACAAGCATTCAAATTTTTGTTTTTAAAAGAACTTGACGAAGCAAAAGCGCTTAACGGAACCGATCCAAAGGCTAATTTTTCCAGCGATAATGCGGCTCAGTTACGGGACATACTCAGTGCATTTGATAGATGTTGTTTGGGAATTTTTGAAAGTGTAAACAACGCATCAGGGTTTTTAAAAAAAACGGATACAAACGGAACCAAATCACAGACGGATTTTAGCGCGAACCTAACAAATAATATACCAGCCAATCCGGCGAGCACTTACTATTTCCAAAAGGCTAATTTTAATTACGATACATGGGACAAGGAGGAAGAGACTTCTATTAGTAGCGCAATAACACTATTTACAAATGCTTTTAAAAATGTTACCTACGAATCAGATAAAAGTATTAATTCTTATGGGAAAGATCTAACGGATTGGGCTACGTTTTGGGCACAAACGGTGGGTGACGAAGGCACTTCATTGGCAACGCAAATAAATACAATTTATACAGGTTTAGACGAAGGCAACATTCCAGCATTTCAATATTTGTTTTTAAAGGCACTTGATGGAGTCACCAAAGCTAATTTTTCTAGTAGCAATGTGACTCAATTAAAGGGCATACTCGGTGCATTTGATGAGCATTGTTTGGAAATTGGTGCAAGTGAAAACCCTGCTATCGATACAATGGGGTTTTTACAAACAACGGATGATGAAGGGACCGAATCATCGACGAATTTTGGCACGCAATTAGATACAGAATCAAATAATATACCAGTCAATCCGGCAAGCACTTACTATTCGCAAAAAGCTGCCTTTAATTACGACACATGGGACAAGGGGGGAGAGACTTCTATTAATAGCGCAATAACACTATTTACAAATGCTTTTGCAAATGTTACCTACAATACGAATGGAAGTATTACTACAAATTGGACTACATTTTGGTCGCAAAGTGTGACTGGTGATATATTAGCAAGTAAAATAAAAACAGCCTATAATGGACTTACTCAAGACGCCAAGAAAGCATTCCAATATTTGTTTTTAAAGGCACTCGACGGAGTCACCAAGACTACTAGTTCAAGTAGTAATGTGACTCAATTAAAGGACATACTTAGTGCATTTGATGAGCATTGTTTAGGAATTCTTGAAAGTGCAGTTGGCGCATCGGGATTTTTACAAACAACGAATGAGAACAGAATCGAAAGTGCTACACCTTTGAAAACAGCGTTGCCAGCGACAGGAACGATCGAACCGGAGGCAGACTACACCTGGAACCAAACTGCAATTGAAACTGAAGTTGTAAAATATCCTGGAAGCGGAACAATTAACCCAACTGTTAATGTTAAGGATGTTAGTGAGCTCAGCCCGCCTGTCGATTCCGATGGAGATGTGGAGGAGTGCAAGCGGAATATTGTGAATGCTTGCTGGGAATATTTTTTAGAAGTTTATGCGCATAATCTTTTTTATAAAAATTCTGTTGTTATTGATATGGATGCTTTTAATGAGGCTTTAAACGCTCTTGTAGCATCGCTTCAAACAAATGGACATTTGGCTTCAGATGATGATGGTTATGACGACCAACAAACTCTTTTTGCAAATTTACAAGAAGAATATGATGCAATATGTGATACGATTACTGCCGAGTACACCATGACGGATGTCCAAAAGGCTTTATCTCTGGAAGATTTAGAAAATTTGAAAATCAGTCGAGATTTAATTAGCATCTTGACAGATGAAGGGAAAATTAGCGACACTGGCTGCTCTTTAGTCGAGGATAATGTAACCGTAATTCAAAACATGATAAACGCTTGGAGAGCAGAACAAAACTTGTCGAAGCAGGAAGAAATGCGCTACAATATCATAAGCGCTTTGGCTGCTCCTTATGTTAGGATTCCTGATGATCAAGATATTCCTGATGATCAAGGTACTCCTGATGATCAAAGTACTCCTGGTGATCAAGGTACTCCTGGTGAACAAGTGGCACTGACAATAGCAACGATTAAAAGTATATTGAACGATTCAGAAATAACAGAAGCAGATGCAGCTACGACTAAAATTTTTGATTCTACGACCCACGACATTTTTAAATTGTTGAATGTACTCGATGGTACCGGTAAAGTTGGAACTGGTCCAGATACATTGCTAAGTGTCTTGAACTCTGTTTCCGAGGCCATTGGAATTTATAACGAAAACCTGACAGCTATTTTTGAAGCAGAAACATCGGATGATTTAAGTGAAGCTTTGCAGGAGTTAATAGATTATGGCGATGGTGCAATTTTTCCAGGAGCAAAAACCAAAATAACGAACGCGTTAACAGCCAACGAGAATACGGCCGATCCTCTGCAAAAAATAATCATCGAAAATCGTTTGCAAAACATAAAAACTATCCTCGATAACTTTGACTTATTAAGAGAGCATATTGCATTATGCGTCGATGATAACTATACTGCTTATAAAGCTCGAGTAGGGGCAAGTAATGCAATGAGTGAAAATGAGTGGAACGCGACGATTGCCGGTACTTTGGCTGCTATTCGCGCAGAATCTTCACTGAATTTAGCGAAATTAAAAACATTTTCTACACAATTAAATGATCTTCTGGGACAAAAAATAAGTGAGAGCGACGATGTTCCCGATCCGGAAGCTGCAGGTGAAGGTGACGATGTTCCCGATCCGGAGGCTGCAGATGAGAGCGACCATCTTTTCGACCCGGAAACTGCAAGGGCAGTGAGCGATGTCCTGAACTGTAGTAAAGCAATCGAGAAGTTGTTGCTAGTGAGTACTTTGCAAGAAAAATTGGGAGATGAAAATGGAGTCCCGAATTTGGATAAAAAAGGAATAATCCAAAAATTTTTGTACGGAGAAGAAGCGCTTCCAGGCTCGGAGGCAATGCCCTATACCGGCATTTTGGAGTTTAGAAATGATACCGCAACACTTACATTCGGTGAAGTTCTAACATTGTCGATGCAAGAAGGGGGCATTTCGAATGCTGCATTAATAGGTGATGCTGTACAGAAACTTTCCGATTTAGTCGATATAAACCATATCGGAGCATCATTGGGGGGGATTTTTACAGGAGTATCCCAAGAAATTGAGTATGTTTATAATTTGAGTCAGATACCGGAAGCTCTACTAGGGGAGGAACCGGAGCCAAATGAACTCCTCAACGCCTTAAAGAGTTTTTCGGATGAAATGTTTTCAGCTTCACCTAGTTTGGATGGTACTGCCATTGGCAATCTCCAAACTATCGAAAATCTTACCCTCAGCGAGATTAATAAGAGTAATGAGAGCCACAGTCTGAGTGTTTTGATCGAAGCTTACAATGAAGCAGCGAAATTTTTTAGGGATACATTGAGCCGACCCGGAGCGTTGACGGGAATAATCCAAACAAAAATCAATGAAGTTGTCAACCACTACAATGACGAAAATCCAAGCGACTATATTAGGTATAAAAATGAATTGCAGACGAGTCTCGCTTCTGCGAATGGACTCCTGACGATTTTTGAAACGATTTTCAATAGTCTGATTGATCCCACCAATGCATCCGCCTATCGGGAAGTGCTTTCAATGATCCATACACAACTGCGCTTAAAAATTGATGCGAAAATTCAGACGCTAAAAAATAA
>JAISCJ010000023.1 GCA_031265645.1 Holosporales bacterium
CGGTTGGTCTATACCCAACTGTTACTCAACAGCTTACAAATAGTGATCTCTCACTAAGTGAATTACTCGGATTTACATAGTTCCTCCTTTCGTTACAAGTCGCACCCCAAGCGCCAAAAAAGTTAGTATCGGGAGCATCGAAGCAACAAACATTTTCCGATTGGGTGTCTCTTTTTTTAAAAAATGTGCATTACTCTTGATTTTATACAGAGATATCTTTACTTTCCTTAGAGTATGATCAATAAACCAAGCGACACACGCGCGATGGCATCCCAAACGAACACGGTTGTGATAGTGGAATCTCCAGCAAAGGCTTCTACGATAGAGAAGTACTTAGGAGATGGATATACGGTACTTGCGAGCTATGGTCATGTGCGTGACCTTTTGAATAAGAACGGGTCGGTTGACCCAGATCACGATTTTCAGATGCTATGGGGCCATACAGATCGGTCAGAAAAGCACGTTGATGCAATCCTGCGCGCAGTAAAGGGCAGTGGCAGGCTCCTGCTTGCAACTGACCCTGACCGTGAAGGGGAAGCCATTGCATGGCATATTTCTGAAATAATTTCTGAAAAATATAAGGACAAAACTCCGCCAATGCAACGTGTCGTTTTTCATGAAATCACTAAAAATGCTGTGATTAATGCAATAAAAGATCCGCATGATGTGGATACGTTGCTTGTTAACGCGTACTTGGCCCGAAGAGCGCTGGACTATTTGGTCGGTTACTCCCTTTCGCCTATTTTGTGGCAAAAGCTACCTGGAGCGCGCTCGGCAGGACGCGTTCAGTCCGTTGCTTTGCGCCTTATTGTGGAAAGAGAGCAGGATATTGAAAAGTTCGACTCCAAAGAATACTGGACAATTGGTGGCTTGTTTGAAACGCCAAAGCACGACGCATTTTTGACAAAGCTATTTGTATATGACGGAAAAAAGTTAGCAAAGTTGTCGATAAACAATGGCGAGCAAGCGGCACAAATATGCTCAATAATCACGCCACTAAAATATTCAGTGACTGGAATAGAAAAGAAACAAGTGCACCGAAATGCTGTGCCTCCGTTCACGACCTCAACTCTTCAACAAGAAGCGTCAAGAAAGTTTGGATTTGGAGCAAGTCGCACAATGCGCACGGCACAAAAGTTGTATGAGGGAATTTCAATAAACGGAGAGCAAACAGGACTGATAACCTACATGAGAACGGATAGCGTGAATTTGAGCAAAGAAGCCGTATCGGACATGCGCCAATTCATTCAAGACGTTTATGGAAAGGAATATCTTCCTGCAGAGCCGCGCGTTTATAAAACCAAGGCAAAAAATGCGCAGGAAGCTCACGAAGCGATTCGCCCTACTAGCATACTTCGTCGACCAGATGATGTCGCAGCGTTCTTGGATGGAGATCAAAAGCTCTTGTATAGCATTATCTGGAAAAGGGCAATTGCATCTCAAATGGAAAGTGCATTGTTCGACCAGGTCTCTGTAGATGTGGCGGATACTACGGATCTGCATAAATTTAGGGCAGTGGGAACGACTCAAATTTTTGATGGATTCCTTCGCGTGTATCAAGAGGGGCAAGATGACGGGGGCGAAAAAGATTCTCAGGATAAAGACAATGAGACGCTGCCCCACCTCGAAGAAGGAATGCCATTGGTGCTAACGAATGCGCTGAAAGATCAGCACTTCACACAGCCTCCTCCCCGCTTCACTGAAGCAACGCTCGTTAAACATTTGGAAGAACTTGGTATAGGACGTCCATCTACATATGCGCCACTGATTCAGGTCCTTCAAGATCGTGAATATGCCGTGATCGAGAAGCGCCACTTTATTCCTTCCAGCCGTGGGCGCATAGTTACTGCGTTTCTGTCCAGCTTTTGCAGCAAGTATGTGGAGTACGATTTTACAGCCCACTTAGAAGATGAATTGGACGAAATTGCTAATGGCGAACTGGAATGGAAGAATGTCATGCGCAATTTTTGGACGGATTTTTCTTCTAAGATTGGAGAAATGAAAGAAATCCGTATAACAGACGTAATAAACAAGCTTGAAGAAAACTTAGCCACATATCTTTTCAAAGATGAGGACGCGAAGAAGTGTCCGCAATGTGGTGGGCAATTGGGACTTCGGCTAAGCAAGTTTGGCGCATTCCTTGGGTGCAATAATTACCCTGAGTGCAAAACTCGCATTTCGGTACTAGGAGGGCAAGAAACAGATGCCGCTCAAAGCTCACCAGAAGTTATTGAACTAGGCATAAATCCTGCTGACGGTTCGAAAGTTTGGCTGAAAAGTGGGCCGTATGGGTATTATGTGGAAGCTGACCCGGTTGATCCTCCAGTTAGTACGAAGAAAAAGAAATTAAAACCAAAAAGGATTGGCCTTCCTGCAGGGATGGATCCGAAAAACGTTACAATGGATTTAGCGCTGCAGTTGATTCAACTTCCAAAGACGATTGGCGAATATGAAGGAAACGAAATGCAGGTGAACAACGGAAGGTTTGGTCCTTACGTTCGTTGCGGAGACATCCTCGCATCAATACCAAAGTCAATAGATTTTTTGAAAATATCTGCTGACGAGGCGATTCGTTTGCTTAAAGCAAAATCTGAAAAGGTCGCGAAAAAAGCTGCAGGAGGAAGTGTTCGCACCAAAAAGGTGCCTGCAAAGAAAGCTCCAGCAGAGAAAACTTCGGCAAAGAAAGAACCTGCAAAGAAGGCACCGGCAATAAAAAAACCTGCCAAAAAGGGCACGGAGGGGAAAGAACCCGCAAAAAAGAGAACAGCGAAATCGAAATCTGCAGCTGCGACCACTGAGGAAAATTCGTAGATGTATGAGCTTTTTAGCCTGTAGCGACTATTGTGGAATGCAATCGTGAAAACAGATTATGACTTAGATGAATACAAGCCTTTTGGCTGTGTTACAATATATTCAGCAGCTTCAATTGCACCTTTCGCGAACACCGCTTTCGAAGTAACACGGTGAGTCACTTCGATTGATTCATATTCGCCAAGGAAAAATACGCTGTGCGTCCCAATTGCGCTCCCTCCGCGAAGGCTGGAAATTCCAACTTCATCCTTTCGCGCTCGAGCTTTTGATCGATAGGATGCGTTATGCTCATATGAGCGAGCTTCAGTCACAGCTTGGCCAAGCGAGATTGCTGTTCCGGAAGGTAAGTCAGCCTTGCTTGAGTGATGAATCTCCATTATTTCGACATCGTAGTCCGTAGCCGTTGCGATTGCTTGGATGGCTTTTTTTACAGCGTGGATCCCACTTGCCATGTTGGAAGCGTAGAACACAGGAATTTCTTCCGCAGCTTTATTCAACGCTGTTTGGACCTCTGGTGGTAGCCCTGTTACTCCGCATACTAATGGCTTTTTAAAGTGCATTGCAAAAGGGATTATGTCTGAAGTGGAGGAAGGCATCGAAAAATCTACGATTACATCACATTGCTCCACCGCTGTTGTTGCATCAGAAGAATAGATAACCCCGTTCATAGCAATTTCTCCCAGGCACGTGTGATTTTGAGATTCTAACGCGCCAACGAGGCTTACCGTGTTTGATTGGGCGATTTCTTGGATTATTGCCTTTCCCATTTTTCCGGCAGCACCAACGAGGCATATTTTTATTTTGGAAATCATGCGTTAGTTCCTTCTGCGTTTGTTGTTTTTTCCTGAACAACGGATTCTTCTTGCAGTGGAACCAATTCAGCCAGGACAGTAGTTGCTGCAAAAACTTTTTCACCAACCTTCACTGTTACGCGTGCATTTTCCGGAAGATATATATCTTGACGGCTACCGAACCGAATTAGCCCGTAGTATTGCCCCCTCTTAACAATGTCTCCGCAACGTACATCGCAGCGGATTCGTCTTGCAACTAGCCCGGCAATTTGCACGACTCCAATGGAACAGTCTTTTTGCTCGTCAAGCTGAATTACAAGGGCGTTTTTCTCGTTATGCTCACTGGCTTTGTCTTTTGCCGCATTGAAAAAGTGTCCTTGTTTATAATATACGTGAGTTATTTTTCCGGAAATTGGAATGTAATTCACATGCACATCAAATATGTTCAAAAACACGCTTACGCGCATTCTCGGAGAAGCACCAAGACAAAACTCAGGAGGAGGCAGCACCTCTTTGATGGAAACGACATGCCCATCCGCAGCGCTCACAATTAGGCCTTTTCCTACCGGAGACGTGCGGCACGGAACGCGGAAGAAATATATGCACCAGATGACGCTTAGCGACGACAAATATCCTAGTGTCAGGTTGGCGCGCCCAATTAAGTATGACGCAACAGCAAAAGACAACGAAAAACCGATGCCATCACGATGCAATTTGTACTTTGGAAGGCGACAGAACATTAAAAATGGAGAGAGAATGGGACCTTGCTCAGTCTATATCATAGAAACACACTCTGCAACGTGTTGTACAGTGCTGTTCAGCACGGGCCTACGTAGTGAATCTCTCACTAAGTGAATTACTCAGATTTCATTTTCATTCCTCCTTTCATTTCAGGACGCACCATATTGTTGTGACCCAGCACATACGTAAACTGCTTCTGTCTTTTTTAAGTAAATCCGAGTAGAATGTAGAATGTTTGATGTCGCACAAGCTTTGCAATGTCTTCAAAGAATAATGACATAAATTGTTCTGTATCTAATTTATTCGCAATGTCGTTCCCCGTGATTTGTTCAATCTTTTCGGGAACGTTTATGTTTGTGCTAGACCGAATTTTTTTAGCGCATTATTCCTTTGACGCAATGAACGGTGCTACATTTGCACATCAAGTCACAGACATTCTTGTTTTGCCATTGCTGTCGTTTGCCGCAATTTCTGAAGCTTTTGTCGGACAGTTTAATGGCTCAGGGCAATTTAAAAAAGCATCTGATCCAATTCTGCAAATTTCAGTCTTTTTGCTTTTAGTTTGGCTGCTCGCTTGTCCTCTTGCCTTGTACGCTCGCAAATTCTTTATCCCTGAAAATCTTTGGTATGAAGGGAATCCCTACTACTGCATCAGCATTGCGATGATTCCTTTTCAGATTAT
>JAISCJ010000039.1 GCA_031265645.1 Holosporales bacterium
TAATCGATGAAATGATCGTTCATGCGTCAACAGAGACAAATTCATCCGATGGCGCAAGCTGGGTTGTGTGCGAAAAGGGAATGCCCTCCGGAAAACTAGTTACACAATTGGCTAAGCTACCTCACAAGGCAGAACGATTTCGCATGGACGTTGCCTTGAGTGGGAACGTCGTTGTGCAAGCGGACGATTTAAGGTGCGTTTTGAATGGAAATATTGTTGCGAAAGGACCAATGATTAATCCATATTTAGTTGGGGAAATGACTGGCAATCCTAAGTTATCGAGCAAATATAACCTATTTGGCAAGTTGATGAATGTTGAAAGCGGAAGTGTTGTATATGATGAGCAGCACATTAACGACCCGTGCATAAAGATTGTATTAATCACGCAAATAAACCAAAACAGCGTTTCTGCTACGGTTGCGGGACGACTGTCGAATGCAAAGCTTACCTTAAAGTCTAGTCCACCACTTACTCAGGAAGAGATTTTATCGTTGATTTTGTTTGGACAAGGGTTAAATCAAGTGTCTGCGGATCAAAATTGTCGAGTCAAAGCTTTTTCGTCTCACATGTTGCAAGGGAATCCATTGGAAGTGCTTGATTCTTTCAGGCGACGAGTAAAGCTCGACTCCATTGAATTGGTCGATTTGCATGACAACGTTAACGGAGAAACGACTCAGATCGTGCGAGTTGGAAAAAAATTTAATAGGGTGAGGGTTTTTATAGACCAAGAGTTATCTTCGAATACGAATAGCAAAATGACTGTGCAATACAAAGTCACGCCTGAGCTAGGGATTGATGCCAATCTTAGTACAGGAAAAGGGTCATCTGGTATTGGCATGCAATGGAAAAAGAAGTATTAAAGCTCGTGTTTCTATCCAATATTTTTTTTACAAATTTAAAAATTTGGTTTTAAACGACTCGTTGATTACTTTTCGATTATTAATAATAACGCGTGCGCCCTGTCATTTTGTTAAACAGTTCTTTCATAATCTATGGAATTCGTGCTATCTGTTTAATTAATAGGGTGTGAGTATTAAGGAATGAAGACATGAAACGCACATATCAACCGAGTAGATTAGTTCGCAAGAGGCGTCACGGCTTTAGATCTCGAATGTCAACAGTTGGCGGGCGTTCTGTGCTCTCTGCAAGACGTGCTAAAGGCCGGAAGCGCCTTGCCGCATAAATCAGCGAGTACATTTTCTACGTTTCCTATTCGAACGTTAAAGAGAAGGTCCGATTTTTTGGCCATGCGTGATAGCCGCTGCTTTGTTAAGAGGGGGGCGATCATGCTGCAGACGGCGGTGTTTACCACGCCAGCAGGTGTTAGTCCATTCGCATTTGTAGGATACACAGCAAGTAGGAAGGTTGGCAACGCTGTCATTCGGAATCGAGCCAAAAGAAGGCTTAGAGCCCTTGTTCGAGAAAATCTGCACAAGTGGGTTCTTCTAGCGCAGCCTTTTGATTCACGGACTGAGCGTTGGCGGGTTAGCGGTATTCGTTTTTCAAAGCGTACACTGCACGAAATTCCCCTACTTCAAAGTGGCTCAGAGAAATCTGTCTTTAAATATAAAGACACTGATTATGGAGAAATTCAAAGGACGCCTCTTGTGGAAAGTAACGCAGGATGCAACGCATATGGTTTCGCGTTTGTATTCATTGCGACAGTTCAAACAGCAAACGTTCCATGGTCTACGTTGCAAAATGACGTTCAAAATGCAGTATCCACCGCGCTAAATCGTATGCGCTACAAAGGGGGGGGGGACAAACATTGTGCAAGACAAGAATGCTGAATGAATGAATAGGTTTTTTCCAGACGGCAAGCTCTATTTTCAACGTGGGGCAGTCGAAAAACGCAATCATTACACTTGTGCATTGAAATCTCTCGAGTAATCATCCACGATAAAATTACGCGGAAGCTCAACGTTTTACTTGCAATGCAGTGGAATTTAGAAAGGCTATCATGTCCATTGGAAAATGGGGCTGGACAAAATCTGCGATATGAGCCGATTTACGACAAGATAAGGGATGCGCGTATTGAAGAGGATTCATCTCTATCAAGAGGCGTTTGGGATAGAGAGTTAAAAAAAGCCGATTGGGGACAAGTTTATTCATTATGCACTGAAGCGTTGGAAGAGAGCACAAAAGATTTGCAACTTATTGGATGGCTATGCGAATCGATGTGCCATATAGAGCGTTGGACAGGTTTACAGAAGTCTTTTGAGCTTGCGTACAACTTTTGTGATAAGTGCTGGGATTGTTTCTATCCAGAGAAAGACGTAGATGTAGAGTATAGGATACGTCTTTTAGATTGGTTCATAGCAAAAATGGCTGAACGTTCGCTTTTTATGCCGTTTGCAGAACCAAATGGCCTCCTGTCTCAGCCGCTTGACTTGTCCATGTGGTTGAGTGCTCAGAATTTTGACTTAATTTCTCGGCGTGCAAGCGTCAATTCTTCAAAAATTCAAGAAGCAGAAAATTCTGGGCAGATGACACTGAAGCGCTTTCGAACACTTATCAAACAAGCCGGAGTAGACGATCTTCAGAACGTGCTTGAAGTCGCACACCGCGTATCTGATCAATCCTTTGCTTTTTCCAATTTCCTATCACAAAAATTCGGAGCTCATAGTCCAAGCTTTAAGTTGTTAAATGAACGGCTGCGGAGCGTTGATCAAATTTGTAAATTTTCCCTAGATGGGCGTGCTCCAAGCCTTATGCCGAAACAATTGCCACCTTCCGCAAACGTAAACGACAATAATCGCGGACAAACACTAATGCAAGATGATCGAAAAGAAGACTCTGAGCGCATGCAGGACATACTTAGCTTTTCTGACATTGAAGCGAAGGTCCGAATTGATGCATTGCAACTTAGTGAGCCTGAAGCGGGAAATTCGAAGGTTGAATCGAATAGCAATACAGAAGCGCCCCAGTCAAAGCCGGCCGATGATGAAGTTACGATATCAACCCGGTTGGATGCATATCGAGCTGTTGGGGACCTCGCTGACTACTTAATTGAAGTCGATCCGCAGAGTCCTGGTCCCTACCTAATAAAAATGGTATCCTCCTGGGGAGAAAAGCTTCTGCCTTCGATTCTCGATGACGTAGTGGAAGGAAAAAGCGCGGGACATAAAGTTCTAAGAATGCTGTCGGATATTATGCGGCGTGGAGGGGTTTAGGGCATTATAAAGGAAGAGGCATTATGCGAATTCTTTTTAGAGGGATTTGTCTTGTATTCGTGGTTTGTGTGTGTGTGTGCCAACTGTTCGCCACGGGAGATTTAGTTACTGCAGTGAAGGCGTCCATAGAGAAACGGCCTTTTGAAAGGAATAATCCTAAAGCGAAAGGCTTAGGAAATGATGCCAATGCTCAAGACACAAATGACTTTAACAATTGGTTGATAGGTTTCATTGTGAAAATGATCGTAGAACAGCCTTCTAGCATACCTGTTGATTCGCTTTCAAACGAGAAAAAAAAGTTGTCGATTCCAAAGCCTAATCAGGCGAACCGCGCCACAATAGAATCAGCAGCAGATCTTATTGCTTTTATTGAAGCTGTATCTTCATCAAGTGCGAAACGTACAGTGTCTACGCGAGCGGAAAATATATCGTTATTAGAAAAACGGTTGCGTATCGCGTCGCAAAAGAAGCAAGCGAATCAAGTCCCGTTCGAACAGCAAGTGGGAAGTCCAATTGGCGCTGAAATATGCCATGCCTTATTGAAGTTTGTAGATTCAGTTGCTAAACAGAAAAAAGCTAAAAATTCGCAACATCCGTCTTTTGACAAGGACGAGTTATTCCGCCGGAGATTAGTAATTCGACTTGCGGAATATAACTCATATTTAAGTTGCAATAACGAGATCGGGAGAAAGATACGGCAAACGTTACTAAACGAACGAAGGGCTTCAGCCGTGATTAAGAGCGGGCCAGTAACCGCTGCGTGGAGTAATCGGGCCCGCATTCCTCTGGATGAAAAAGCGCCAGAACGAATGCACGAAATGCCTGAGGCTTGTTTACCGAGGATGGATTCAGGAGTAAAAGATCAGGGGCCATCTTCTCACGTATCGTACGACGTTCCGTGGTTTAAGGATCCGAGGCATTAGTGTTGATTTTATCTCTTGTATTAATTATCACATTGCTTATTGCAGCTGCGTACTTTTCTGCGTACGAAACCGCGATAAGCGTTGCGTCTAAGGCTAAGTTGCATCAACTAGCGAAAAGCGGAGCGAAAAGGCCCGTATTGGCTGAAAAGTTGACAAACGAAATTAGTTACATGCTGAACACTTTATTGGCATGCAATACGGCGTTTAATGCTGGAGCCACCGCTCTTGCAACTCATATTTTTGAGGATTCTTTCGGAAGCGAAGGCGTGTTTTACGCTACAACTGTCATGACATGTCTAATCCTCATATATGCTGAGGTTTTGCCAAAATTGTTGGCAATAAAAGATTCTGAAAAGATTGTTCTAAAAGCTGCATACATAATGAATTTCACTCTGACAGTTTGCAAGCCGATCGCCAGATTGACTGTGTGGATATCTCGTGGGATGTTGCGTGTTTTTGGAATCAATGTTGGCGATTCTGCGTCTGGTGATGTGTCTGTGGAGGAACTGCGCGGCGTAATTGACTTGCATAAGGGACCGGACCAAGATTCGCACCAGGAAACATCTATGCTGAGAAGCATATTGGATCTAAGGTCCGTTCAAGTTTCTGAAATCATGGTTCATCGAAAAAATGTAACAATGCTGAACGCGGACGATCCAATTGAATCAATTGTCGACCAAGTATTGGATTCACCATTTTCGCGCCTGCCTCTGTGGAAAGGAACACTGGATAATATTATTGGCATTGTTAATGTGAAAATCCTTGTTCGTGAAGCAAGATCTGCGAATAAATTAAAGACGATTAATGTACAGGAAATTGCGCACAAGCCATGGTTCATCCCAGACAGCACAGACCTATTAGAACAGCTGCAGATGTTTCGTGAACGCAAAGAGCATTTTGCCTTAGTCGTAGACGAGTATGGGGCTTGGCTTGGAATTGTAACTCTTGAGGACATTTTGGAAGAAATCGTGGGGGAGATTGATGATGAGCACGATATTTCAGTTAGAGGAATGCGGCTTCAACCGGACGGGGCAGTTATTTCTGACGGCACAGTAACTATCCGAGACCTAAACAGGGAGTTTGATTGGGATCTTCCGGACGAAGCTGCGGCAACTATCGCGGGGCTACTTATTAACACGGTTCGCATGATTCCAGATGTGGGGCAAGTGTTTATGCTTTACGGATTTCGATTCACCGTGTTGAAGCGCCAACGAAATCAGATTACACTGCTAAAAATCGGCAAGTGCGACGGTTTTCGCGGGGAGTAGGTTGGATCGCAAATGCTAATACCAAATCTCATAAATAATGAGGCAGATAGGTGGAGTGGCAAACGGACTGAATAGTTTGTGATGTTAATCCGCCGATATACATTGCCACAACGTCTTCGAGACTTTGTAGTGATTCATATATTCTTTTTTTTAATACATTATCCTTTATGTGCTGCCACAATCGTTCTACGGGATTTAATTCCGGCGAATACGGCGGGAGTAACACGATTTTTATGGATTCAGGAACCACCAGCCCCTTGGATCTGTGCCAAGCCGCGCCATCTAGAATCAGTAGTCTTTCTTGGTAGGGATATTGCTCCGCCATCTGCGCAAGGTCCACATTCATACATTTTTGTGTTAACTTTCGGCAAAATCAGCGAAAAATTGTCTCCTTCGATTGGAACATATACCCAAACGTTAAAGAATTCTAAAAATTGGTAGCTTTTTACGGCAAAGTTGTGTAATAACCATCTTATAGGTGAGGTTATTTAGTGAAGAAATATCCAGGATGGAGAAAGATTTCCTTACAAATGAAGAAAAAACAGCTCTAAAATTGCGGCAAAAGTAAGAAATAACGTAAGCTTTAAGAATGCAGCGGATTTTAGTAGGGCAATAACGGGATTTTTTACGGAATATTGGCCAGAAAATAAGCTAGCGATGGTCGACCGTATCAATGACAACTTTCATGTGGCAAAAGAGAAAAAGATGCTCGTGCTCGGATAGCAATATTCAAATATCGCTTCCCTCGTCGCGCCCTTGC
>JAISCJ010000041.1 GCA_031265645.1 Holosporales bacterium
TTATTTTTCCCATAAGATGGTGTTTTTGGTACACGATAAACGTGTCGTCTGCATTAAGCAATTCCTTGTTTTGCTCATTGCGCTTTACGTATATTCGTTTAAACATAGCTTTTAATTCAATACCGTAACAAAACCGATTCTCCAATAATTTTGCAGTCCCGATGTAGAATGCGCCTCCCGTTGAGCGTCTGTATTTCTGCTCCAGTAACAACACTTCAGGAGATATTGATTCAATTTTATTATGTTGAAAATTAAATTCAGGATTTTCACCTAGCAAGCTACTGGTCCACTCGCCGATTGCAGCTTCTGCCCTTGCTTTGTTATGTGCCATCCACTGATTTTTAACAATGTTGCTCCAGTATATTGATGGCATAACAAAGAGGCATGAAACGCTCCCTCCTACATAAAACCCAAACAATTGTGTGGGGATACTAAGCAATGGGACGGAAAGTGTGAATAATCTGTAAAATCTCAAGTCGCACGTACACGTCTGTTTTATTGACGATAAAATGTTGCGATATTTTTACTGAAAATTAAAGAGTGCGCTCCCTGCAAGGCATCATCGAATCGACGATGTAACAAATTTGTTGCGATTGGGTATAGAAAAGTTATGCAATCAGGCGTTTAATGTCATATGTGGCTATTGTACGCGTTCCGGATGTTAAAAAATGAAGTTTCTTGATGAGGCCAAAATATTTATAAAATCTGGAGACGGCGGAAATGGATGTCTGAGCTTTCGCCATGAAAAATTTATTGAGTACGGTGGGCCAAATGGCGGAGACGGAGGGCGCGGGGGGGACGTGTTCGTTGAGGCAGTGCATGATTTGAACACACTGATTGATTACCGATATCAACAGCATTTTAAGGCTGCAAAGGGAGGCGGTGGAGCAGGATACAATCGCACAGGAGCGTCGGGTCATTCGGTTACGCTAAAAGTTCCAGTTGGAACGCAGGTATTCGAAGACGATGGCGAAACGCTCATTGTGGACATGAATGTCGCGAAAACTACATACTGCTTATTGCGCGGTGGAGACGGAGGTTTTGGAAATGAGCACTATAAATCGTCCACCAATAGGGCTCCACGACGCGCGGATCCGGGCTGGCCAGGTGAAGAAAAATGGGTTTGGCTGAGGTTGAAGCTAATCGCAGATGTTGGGCTTGTCGGACTGCCAAATGCAGGAAAGTCCACTTTTTTACGTGCAGTTAGTCGGACCAATCCAAAAATTGCAGACTACCCGTTTACAACATTGCATCCACAGCTTGGGGTTGTTCGCTGTTTTGATTCGGAATTCGTTGTCGCAGACTTGCCAGGATTAATAAGCGACGCAAGCCTTGGACGCGGGCTAGGACACAAATTTTTAAAGCACACTGAGCGTTGTGGCATTTTGCTCCACATTATTGACGCAGCCCAAGAGGAACCGATTTCGGCGTACGAAACTGTACGAAAGGAGCTTCGCATGTACAATCCAATTTTATCTGCTAAGCCGGAATTAGTCGCAATAAACAAGATTGAGCTGTTGGATGAAGCTTCTATAAAGGAGCTTATTAATAAGTTCAAGCAGATTGGTGTCGAGCGTATTTTTTTGATGTCTGCAGCAAGCAAAGCTGGCATTGATCCGGTTATTTGCGAACTACAAAAAGTGATTGCTTTTGCACGCGAACAAGTTTAAGCGCGACCGAGCTCCGATAAAATCAATTAGAAAGCCCATATATCACAAATACCATCTTGAAAAATTAACAAGCCACCTTCATTCAATAAAATGCTGTCCGCTTCACCTCCTTCAGAAGAGAACGTTACGTTGCAAGGAACAAGCTCTGTGACCAACGATTCATGCATTGGAAGAATCTCATGAGCTCCGAGAATCGAAGTAAACGAAATTCGTTCTATAGAACAAACTTTTTTGGTCTCTGTATCCACTAAATGGAGGTTTAACTCGAATGACACAATTCTATATACCTGTGATCTATGTTTGTTTTACTACCTATTGTTTAGTTTTGCGAATGCCGCCCATCTCACACCCTGCCCTCGTGCCTGCGTTGGATTCTAATGCGCAACTACTGTGGATGATATGAAACAATGTTCGCTGTGTCAAAAGTTGCGTCGCATTCGTAAAATAGTCCACAGTTATAAAAATTATGACTGGAATATAGGGTTTCCATCTGGCCCACCCGATCCTCTTTTATATGTTATACTAAATCGCATATGTCATGTGACAGATCGAATGACTAAAACGCTTGTAGTACAACGCTTTGCTGGGTCTTCTCTGTCAAATTACTTTTTAGATTTGGTATTAGCCTGCGCTACGTGATGGTTGTAGCTAATTTCCATCACATTTGAAACATACAAGGATTCGTCCCAATGTTGTCTTTAGTGCTTTTCGCTCAACAACAATGTCCACCATTCCATGATCGCGTAGAAACTCGGCACGTTGAAACCCTTCTGGAAGTTTCTGATTTATTGTTTCTTCGATTACTCTGGGACCTGCAAATCCAATTAAAGCGCCTGCTTCGGCTAATGTTACGTCTCCTAGCATAGCAAACGAGGCACTAACTCCTCCCATGGTTGGATCTGTTAGAACGACGACGTACGGAATACGTGCTTCATGTAGCTTTTCTACACCAATTACTGTTGCGGGCATTTGCATTAGTGACAACATTCCTTCTTGCATGCGGGCTCCGCCTGAGGCCGTCACGACTACAAATGGAATTCTTTTGGACACGGCTAATTCTACTGCAGCGCAAAAGGCTTTTCCTACAAACATGCCCATTGATCCGCCCATAAACTCGAAGTTCATTACGGCAACAACTGCTTGGATGCCTGCAATATCTCCAATTGCTACAGAAATTACGTCATGCTGTTTGGTCTTCAGCCTATGCTCTTTTAAACGGTCCGCATAGCGTCTTGAATCTTTAAATTGGATAGGATCGTCTTTTGTTAGAGGCAGGGGGATCATTTGGTATTGTTGATCATCAATCAGCAAGTTTAAGCGTTCCGTTGTTGACAGACGCATATGGTAGGAGCAATTAGGGCAGACGTTAAGGTTTTCGTGCAATTCAAGATGAAATATCATCTGCTCGCATTTTGAACATTTTTTCCACAAGTCCTCTGGAGCATCATTCGATTTCTCCATCAGCGCTTGTATTTTGGGGCGCACAAACTCTGTTAGCCAATTCATATCATTCCGCCCCTTTTATTGATATTCTTTCCGTTACGTATCCTCCTCACAGTATTATTCGTATACGCCCCGTATTTTTGGTTATCATTGCTCCCCCCCCCTCCCCTCTCACTCGTTGCATTATTCAACAAAAGAGTGAGAAAAGAAGAGAACTCACGCAATAACTATCTCGAGTAGAATTCCACAACCAAGTTCGGTTCCATGTGAACAGGATACGGCACATCCGAAATTTTAGGAACTCGAATAAATGTGCCCTTCATGCTTTTATGATCTGCCTCGATGTATTCCGGGACAGCCCTTTCTTGCAGCTCGGTTGCCGCAATTACATTTGCGTTGTGACACATCTTCTCTCCTAGGGAAATTTCATCACCTTCCT
>JAISCJ010000046.1 GCA_031265645.1 Holosporales bacterium
AGCAACGCATTCAAAAACGATATCAGCAAGGACTTTCGGTCTTCTTGTCCAAATATCGTCTTAAAAATGTAATCCAGTTTTGGATCTAATAGCCTAGTCATGCAATCGCACGTTTAAAACACGCCCCATCTAATGATACTTCATTTTCACAATGGCCAGCATAACTATCTTGAAGGAATGGTTACTATTCAGGTGTCCCAATGCAAGCAAAGGATTTGATAACAACTCAGCATTAGATTGGATTAAGCACACACCTAACCGGCACCATTTTAGCTCTAATGGGACATAGTATGACCCTTTGCTTTGCAGGGTTTTGCCCATGAAATAAACCTATGTTTCATATGGGAACCCTATAAGCTTTCGTTTTGCACTTGGCTGTTTAATGGGCGGTTTTTAACAGATCTCAATAATACACACGGCAGAGATATATGGAAGCTCATCCGTTAACGTCGCGTGATACGTGAGCCGTCCACAACCAATATGTTTCCCGATAACACGGCTTGCGTATTCCCTTAGCTGCTCATCATTTATGATCCGTATTTGCGATAGCCCGCTATCCAAGTGAAAAATCTCTATGTCTGCAAATCCGACAGTCTTATTCGCAGCTTTTATGACTGCTTCCTTATATGCCCATATTTTTGAAAACCCTAACTCAATGTTTCCTTTGTAAAATTGCACTTCAGACGGTCGCATAATTTTTTTGATTGCAGAATCCGGGTGAGCCCGAAGCAAACGCGAGATCCTTCGAAAGTCAACTAAATCTGTTCCAACCCCAATAATCACGCAAGCCTCCTAATGTAAAGCATACGTGCGTAGCGTAGTTCATTTTAAAAAAAAATTAAACTGATTTAGATTTTTGAAGTTTTAAACGGTAAGCCTTGCCCGCGTCTGATAATTGCAAAAAAATCCGCCGATCTGAGCGCAGGTCCACACTGACTATGTCCCCTGAAGATATATGTCCCCCATTAACCAATTTGCTCAGCATATTTAGCGCTTGCGCAATATTTTGAGCGGGAAGCTTTACAATTACGCCATTCACTAATTTCAAGTTCCACCGGCGCTCTTTAATCAGCGACATTGTTGCAATATTTACCCGGACGGACTTATATGGTTGTATCTTTTCGAGAATTTCAAATGCAAACTTTTCCGCATTTTTTCCGTATAAAACAGGCAGTCCGCGAAAACATGGATCAATCTCTGCGTCGATAAGCGTTCCGAGTCGATCTACTAAAAAAAGCCTCGTTCCGTTGTGATATACAGCAATTGGTTCGCGCTCCGTTAGATATATGTATAGCTCCCCACAAATGGACCGCCGCACAGTAGCGTCTGCAACCCAAGTTAGGTACATTAAGCGAGAACGAATGCTCCTTATATCACAAGAAAATATTGATTCCCCTTTTTTAATAGCAACTGCAGCAAGCACATCTTCTGATGTAGAACGATACCTTCCAAACACAACAACGTCGTTTAAACAAAGGCTGCATTTTTTTGTTAACGAAGCGAAAGAGCACGCGTCCACAAAATCACGAGGGAGATACGCACTACCGAAAAACAAAAAACAAGCCAACAGCCCGCCAATTGCTCCGCTGGTTATCCAGACGATTAATGTCTTGCGCCGTCCTGTTTTTTTAAGCTTTTTCCTTTTCATCGCTGCTCAAGCGTATTTATCGAGCATGCCGGAGCATACCACAAGTTGCGAGATGACCAACCGGAATTAAATGCAAATATATCTATTTTTGAGCGTACTACTTACCGTATTGAAGGGGGGCATCCATTGGAATACGTTCTTTCAATTTTTTTATGTTTAAATCTATTCCGTTGAACTTGCACGGGACAGTCGATCATTAATAGCATTCCCTAGCCCTATGTGCGGAATTGGTGCGACCTTAATGGCCGAAAAACGCGTGGAATCATCAAGCTCGGATAACAATCGAAACAAATTCGCTGCGGCTTCGACCAAATTCCCCGACAGACTTAGGTTGTATGGTCCTTTATCATATTCGCCAAATCCCAAAAAAGCTTCACCTTCCGCTGAATCTATTTGGTCTGTGTACAAAGGAATGGATGGCGCATAGTGGCGTTTTTGCATTCCTGGCGCCTTGATTGCGCTTCCAAGCGGCACCACCTGCGGAAAATATCCCAACATATCCGCGATGTCATCAATTGACGCGCCTCCCAATCTAAGCACGGTATATGGTTCAACGGAAGCGTCTATTATGGTTGACTCCAACCCAACTTTGCATTGTCCGCCATCTATTATATGGGCAACCTTGTTTCCTAGCGATTTTCGAACAATATCCGCGTTCGTGGCGCTAATTTGCGTTGATATATTCGCGCTGGGAGCCGCAAGTGGGTTTGGGTAGGATCGCAATAGCTCGCTCGTTACAGGATGATTCGGAATACGAATCCCTACGGTAGACAAGCCAGCTGTTGCGAGCTTAAACATATCGGTTTGCCGAAGTGGAACGACCAACGTCACTGACTTATGCTGGGTCGGCGCCCAAATTTTGCTCGCGAAAATTTCCACACTCGTTGAAAACACTCCAATTTCTAACGCACGCTCTATGCTATATGTGTGCAATATAAGAGGATTGAACAATGGCCTATTTTTTACGGCATATATTTTGGCGACAGCAAGATCGCTGGTTGCGTCTGCAGCGAGTCCGTATACCGTTTCCGTTGGAATGGCTACAACTTCATGTTGCGCTAGGTGAGCACACGCAACAGAGACTTGCTCTTTGTCTTCTGCTTCAATTTCTGAGACTGAAGGCGTCGAAAGATGTTTTATACTCATTGTTTTTAAACTTTCTTCACGTTAAGGATCTTGTTCATCAGGATCGTAAACGCTCCGTTATATGCAACGTTCATTGATGTTAAAAATGGTTCCAGCAAAAAGTAGATGCTCGTTAACAGCACGACGGAATCAACATCTAATCCTAAGTATTTTTGCAAAATTCCACCCATAACAATTATTCCGCCTCCGGGGACAGATACGCACGAAAATTGCGCTATGCACGTGAAAATTGCGAAACATGCATATACGGATAAAGACGGAAGGCCGTGAGATGTTAACAAAAGCAAAGCCAAGCCCGAAAGAGACACGTTAATCACATCGCCAATAGCGTGCACATTTACGGTCGTAGGAATAATCAGCCGAGCGAATTCGGTTGCATGAGGTATATTCTTTTCTTCGGACTGAATGGTGATTGGCAGAGTTGCCACACTGGACATCGTGCAAAATCCTGTGAGCGTTGCTGGCAGCATATTTTTGGCGTACACCAGCGCTGTCTTAATATTGAAATTGGCTGCGACGATAAAGCTGAATGCGACGAACAACAATATACAGCCGAAGTTAAACGCAAATATTGGACCAAAATCTTTTATTATAAACCCCGCAGATGTTTCCATCGAGAACTTCATTATAAAGCCCAATACATACAGCGGAATCACGGGAACGAATAATTTTAAAAGCCCCCATTCGGACATGTCTTTCATTTTTCGAACGCCATTTTTCACGCTCATTAAGTGTTCATTTGACGCAAACACTCCTAACGACAGCACACTTTTACAGATGCTTCCGCAGGGCTGCCCTTCCATTTTACGAATGTGGCTATTTCTTATTCTCGAAATGTACGATGAATTTAACGCGTTGAACCACATTGCAAAAGAGAACGCCACTAACATCGCCCGATCTGTAGACATTCCGGTTAACGGGAGTCCCCACATTTTATCAACAACCTCGCCGGGCAAGTCTTTTACAATCGGATGCGTTACCATTTCTGGTAAGATTAGGTTGCCAATTCCGTATGAATAAAATACCGCAAGAAGGATAGACGCTATTACACCAACAAATATTCCAATAAGCACTTTAGGCGCTTTCTCGTCGTAGGAAATTACAGAAAATGTCAAATAGCTGAAAACGATAAACGGTAATACGTAAGTTAGAATATCTTTTATTGTACAGCTAACCGAATAGAAAAATGACGAACAGCATATAGGAACAACATGTGCGAGGAGGGCTCCTCCTATAAGAGTGATAAAAACTTGCAATAAAATGTTGTTACGAATCCACTTGAACGGCCCTGGCATATGCACACTCTCATCAACTGTACGTTTCCCGAAGCAATGCATACGAGCAACGAACAAAATTTACGCATTTTAAAATCGAAGTCGACGAATCTAATATCCAAGAAGAAACAATCATCTAAAAAGAATAATCAAAAGCTTTTCTGTGAGTTAAGTACAAGGCCGAGACCGGAATCGAACCGATATTCAAAGATTTGCAGTCTTCTGCATCACCATTCTGCCACTCGGCCATAAAAAAATCACTCAACTAGCAATAAAGCCAACACAACACAGTAGCCCCATCCCTAATGCTTAGTTGATTATACAAACAAACATAGGGACAAGGCTACTGTAATTATTTATTCCGCAGCTGAATCTTCATTTTTCTTTCGGATCGCTTCACCTAAAATGCTTCCCAACGTTGCCCCACTATCAGACGATCCATACTTAGACATTGCCTGATTTTCCTCGTCAATCTCACGTGCGCGTATGGACAATGAAAGTCGTCCAGCAAACGGGTCAACCGAAAGCACCTTTGCATCAACTCTTTCGCCAACAGCGTACAGGTCTCTTTGGTGGCTCCAATCGGCCGATAAAAACTGGTTTTTTATAAATACCATAATTTTATCTTTTACCAAAACCTCGATTCCTCGCTCATTTACGTCTTTCACAGTGCATGTAACAACGCTTCCTTTCTTTATGTCGTTGAATGCTTCATCCACGTTTTCGCATTCCAGCTGCTTTATGCCAAGGCTAATGCGTTCCCGTCCGAAGTCGACGTCCAGAATCTTAACACTAATTCTCTGGCCTTTTTCGAAATTTTTAATCGCATCATCGCCGCGCTGCTTCGCCGAAATATCTGACATGTGAACCATCCCGTCCAATTTGTCCGTCACTCCGACGAACAAACCAAACTCCGTTGCATTTCGGACAACGCCCTCGATTATGCTCCCGACTGGATGTTCCTGAGCGAATTGTTCCCATGGATTTTCGATGCACTGCTTTAGACCAAGGCTCATTCGGCGCTTATTCGAATCTACATCCAAAATCATTACTTCGACTTCTTGCCCTACTGCAACAATTTTATGCGCGTTTGCATTCTTCCTAAGCCAGCTCATTTCTGTTACGTATATAAGCCCTTCGACTCCTGGCTCGAGCTCGATGAACGCACCATATTCTGCAACGTTTGTAACTTTACCAAGGTACTTTTGCCCAATTATGTAGCGGCTCTCTGCTCCAAGCCAAGGATTCGACTGCAATTGCTTTAATCCCAGCGAAATTCTGTGCGTTTCTGGACTAAACTTCAGCACTTGGACTTCCAATGTTTCCCCAACAGATATTACATCTGATGGATGAGCAACCCTTTTCCAAGAAATGTCTGTAGCGTGCAACAATCCGTCAACGCCGCCCAAATCAACGAAAGCGCCATAATCCGTAATGTTTTTTACAACTCCCGTTACAATTTGTCCTTCGGCGAGTTTGGACATCGTTTCTTCGCGTGCACCTGCGCGTGATTCTTCTATTACAACTCGACGAGACACAACAACGTTATTCCGAGCTTTATCCATTTTTATGATTTTAAATGGCTGGTTGACGTTCAACAACGGAGTAATGTCGCGCACGGGGTGTATGTCGACTTGGCTACCAGGAAGGAACGCCACAGCGCCATCCAGCTCCACAGCCAATCCACCTTTGACTCGTCCGACAATGGCTCCTTCGACAGAGATGCCGTCTGCATAAGCTTTCTCTAGCTCGTTCCAAGCTGCTTCTTTTTTGGCCTTTTCCAAGCTCAGCAGAATATCACCATTTCGGTCTTCCAATCGTTCGACGTAGACCTGCACGACGTCACCCTGTTGTACGTCTGGCAAGCCAAACGCTTCAAACTCTTTTAAAGGGATGCGTCCTTCCGATTTTAGTCCTACGTCGATTACAACGATATCGCTCTGTACTTCGATGATCGTTCCTTCTACTACCTTTCCCTCAAAGGATCCTTGTCCTTCTAGTGATTGCTCCAATAAATCTGAAAAGCTTGTTTTTTGATTGTCCATTAAAAATCCTAAAAAATAAGCTCATGACTAGCGATCATGAACTTTTATTCCCAATAACTAAAACACTACAGAAAGTCTAACTTAATTCTCAAGCAGATTCAACTGAAGGCCCAAAGATTGGAAACGTACGAATTAGTAGGACTTTTCTTCTCAGACTTCGCATAGCATGATGTCGCATCAGCTGATGCAGTTCACATTTGGAAGATACAACGAGAAATGTTTTTTACACTCAAAATGATCTTTATGTGATACATTATGGAGTAGTGATAGTGTTCCGTTTTATGAAAAAGTAAGATGTTCAAACTAATACGTTTAACAGTTGTTGCTATATTGATTAATTTGCTTCCCAACACATTAGTCGCAGAACCCACTTGGCAGCAGCACTCAGTGAATATACAAGATGCAGTACTCCTCTTAAATACGCAAGTGGATAAATTTTTGCAAAATCTAACAGTAGACGCGTTGCCTCGCGAGCTGAATATCTCTAAACCTGTAAAGTTTCGATCTTACTCAACAGATGACGTGCGCATAGCTATGGAGGCGCTGGCCATTAGAATGGTATATACACGAAAATTTACATCTGATGTCTATCCACTTTTAGGGCAGTTGCTATGCGCGTTGACGGAATTGTTTCCAAATGGAGGATATAACGCGTTCATCTGCATGCTAGCTGATAATCCTAGTTTTATCGAATGGCTCCATGGCCAACCCGAGTTATCGCAAGTATTTGCACTTAATGTCATTGCAAGCTTTCCAGAAGATCAACACGCGAAGTACGTAGCTCCGCTAAACTGTTCTTATTTGCGAAACATCACAATCGTCCCGCCGTGTGGAATTTCTCCATCGTCATGGCATGCGTGTCGCCGTATGGCTGTATTGCTGTCACAACAAGCCCATAATGAAGTTGTCGAATCCTGTCAAAATTCTGGCACAGATCTCCAGATAAGTAGAGGGATTGATGATATCTCAGACGATGATACCCAACAGTCAAGAAAACGGTCGGGTGTGCCAGATATATTGAGTTATGCAACGGAACTTCTGCTATGCGACTATGCAGACGAGTTTTATCCCATCCGCTTTGGACTTCAACCTGGTTTATGCTCCGTTGATTTTCTCAATCTCCAGTCTCTAAATCGTCTCCCCAGTCCATTGTTAAAGAAATACATGTATAAAACAAAATTAAGGCCTGCAAGGATTGAAATTGTCTCTAACGAATGTTTAGAATATAACTTACACAGTCTTCAAGAAGATTATGATGACTCATTGAGCATGATGTTAATAAACCTTAAAAGAAAATTTTTCCCAGGGAACCTAACTGATATAGAGACGATTATTAATCGCTACAGTTCTGCAACAAATGGCGCCCTATTGCCAGAGAGATGGAGTATGACCAGTTTCTTTGAAGTATTAGCACCGTGGGCAATTAAGGATTTAGAAGATAAGAATGAAAATGAAAAAGCATTAGAGATCTGGATGAAATTTGCACTCAACTCAGACTCATTTGATTTAAAAGCACGCCTTTTTAAATTACGCCTCGCGAAGACAGTATTGTCGCAAATTGCTAGCGCGTCCATAAATGATAGGATGGAGCCTTTTTCTGGACCAAGCTTGACCAGCGCTCAGCAAAACTTGAACCGTATGTTTACTCGTATCCTCACAGAGCCTGCTTTGAATTGGATTGGACAGTTGCTGTACCCCGGAGGAAAGAACGACCCAACTTCTGGTGAGACTCCGAATGCAACGTGGGCGATCTTGAAAGAAGACCTTATTTCATATCCATTCCCAGGGTTTGATGATAATTATCATGATGCGCAATGCGCAGCGCAAAAGCTGGTCTTCCTGTGGAAGGACCGTCCACAAACTGAAACCGAACAAGAATTTTTGAGACAGACACTTTTCCCTTTCTACCTGAACGCAGTAATGGGTTGCAAAATCGATGAATCATTTTCTGAGGGGAATCGCTGCAAAGAGTTTTTAGATGTCCTTTTTGCGAAAAATTCGAATAAACTATCGGCAGGTTTCGCAGAAACAGTATTACGATCATTTTTGCCACGCATAAAAATATGTTCGTCCGGCGATAGCAGAATGGCGTTAATCGATTTGGTTATTCCTGCCATAAATCGCTTAGTGAATGATGAAAATGTAGATTCGTACATTGATTTAATCGTGCATACAATTGCAATGATCGTTTCTGAGTTTAGAACAGAAAAGGATCAAAAACGCATTTTTCCACAAATATCTGGAGCCCTTTTCCCTGTGCTAGCACTTTTAGAGTTAGCACCAGAATATGTCCTCGCTTGCGTGAATAATCGTAGCAACGTGTTGAAGGAGCTTAAAATGTGCTTGAATAAGGCAGATTTGATGAAACATGTTTGTGATTCAGAAAGCAATGTTGGATTAGCGTTTAAAATTATTTATTCCCGAAAGATTCCAGCTAAAGGGCTTTTTAATTCCCATACTCCAGATAAATTTTGGCACGAATTTTTCTCTCGAGCTGGTCTAGATTTGTATGAGGACCTATCAAAAGCATGTACCGTGGAACCATAGTGACTAACGAAATTGACTAACGAAATAAGCATGATTAATTCACGGTGGAGGTGGCTGAGCTGCAAACATGTTTTCCAAAAAACTCAGTTATACGCCCTGGATGCTCAATAGCCTTGTATCCGCATCTGTAGTATCATGAGTTATCATTAGTGCTCCCATAGGAATTGTAATGGTATCAAGTAAAATATCATCAGTTGCTCATGATTTTAGAACGCGTATGTATACATCTGTTCCGACCGTAATTGAAAAGTCGGGCAGAGGAGAGATGGCGTTTGACCTCTACTCTAGATTACTTAGAGAGCGCATCGTGTTTTTGACAGGGCAAATATTTGACGAAATGGCCTCAGTTATTTGCGCAGAGCTACTGTTTCTTGAATCGGAAAATCCGAACAAAGATATTTGTTTATATATAAATTCTCCAGGAGGAGTTGTTACGTCTGCATTGTCAATATTGGACACCATGAATTATATTCGTTGCGACGTTGTTACAACTTGCATTGGACAAGCATGTTCAGCAGGTTCTCTGTTGCTTACAGCAGGGACAAAAGGAAAAAGATTTGCCCTTCCGAATGCTCGAATAATGGTCCATCAGCCGTCCGGAGGTGCACAAGGACAAGCAACCGATATTGAGATCCAAGCTAAAGAAATTTTAAATCTTCGGCGCAAATTAAATCAAATATACGCAGATTGCACTGGACAGACGTTATCGGTAATTGAAAGTGCAATGGAGCGAGATAGATTTATGTCGGCAGAAGAAGCAAAAGAATTTGGGCTAGTTGACGACGTCATCACACGTAGGAGCGTTGATCTAGTTGAGAATACGCATTAACGTTTTTTTTGTCGTTACCAGTGTAATATTTTATTTATGAGGTATGGTTTTCTGCAACGGTTGGTAACGATAGTGATGATCGCGCGGTAATGGGGGTTTGCCTGTTTCGCAGCGTTTTGCGACACAAATTTGCAGAGAACGCACAGGATGAGAGACTTTTTTAATGGCTAAAGATTTTGAAAATTCGACAAGGACAACTCTGTACTGTTCATTTTGCGGAAAAAGTCAGCATGAGGTAAAAAAACTAATTGCCGGCCCGTCCATATTTATTTGTGACGAGTGCATAGAGCTGTGTTCGGACATAATCAAGGATAATTCACAAGAAACAACAGCAGTGTCAAGCCGCGAAATTCCAAGCCCGCGCGAGATATGCAAGACGCTAGACGAATACGTAATAAATCAAGAACATGCAAAGAAAGTATTGTCCGTCGCAGTTCACAACCACTATAAGCGCTTAGCACACTTGAACCAAAATTCCGATGTAGAGATAACTAAATCTAATATCCTATTTATTGGACCTACTGGATGTGGAAAAACCCTGCTAGCCCAAACTCTGGCCAAAATTATAGACGTTCCGTTTACAGTCGCGGACGCAACAACTCTAACTGAAGCCGGATATGTTGGCGAGGATGTTGAAAACATCATATTAAAATTGCTCCAAGCGGCGGATTATAACGTTGAAAAGGCACAACAAGGCATTGTATACATAGATGAAATCGACAAAATTTCAAAAAAATCTGACAATCCATCTATAACTCGCGACGTTTCCGGTGAAGGAGTACAGCAAGCACTGTTAAAAATAATGGAAGGAACAGTAGCATCTGTTCCGCCGCAAGGGGGCCGGAAACACCCGCAACAAGATTTTCTCCAAGTCGACACAACAAATATTTTATTTATATGCGGAGGAGCCTTTGCAGGGCTAGATAAGGTTATATCTGCCCGAAGCAATGGTTCCAGTATTGGTTTTGGCGCAGATGTGCGAGCTCCAGACGATCGAGCTACTGGAGAAATTTTGCGAGATGTGCAGCCGGAAGATTTGCTAAAATTTGGGCTTATTCCAGAATTCATTGGGCGCTTGCCAATTCACGCAACGTTGGATGATTTGGATGAGGCCGCGCTAAAGCGCATTTTAGTCGAACCCAAAAATGCGATCATAAAACAGTATGCGCGTTTGTTTGAATTGGAAGGAGTCCAGCTTAGGATAGATGATGCAGCTCTTTCAGCTATTGTAAAAAAGGCCGTTGAACGAAAAACCGGAGCTAGGGGCTTGCGATCCATCATGGAGTCGATATTGCTTAATACGATGTTTGATCTTCCGTCAGAAAAAGATGTAGTGGAAGTCGTGGTCACGGAGGAGTCCGTTGGAAGAAAAGTAGATCCTGTAAAAATTAATGGGAAAAAAAAATACTCCGCACGGCAGCCAATGGCTAAGAAAGCCTTTGCTTAACTTATTATTAATTATTCCATTAATGTCGGATATCCATTGATCTTTAAGCTGTTTTACAGATTAGAGTAAATTTCACTAATAATGTGCCAAATAGAGTAATATAATTCACCTAGGCTTTTTTTCTTATGGTTGAGCGATTGCTGGAGTTAGCAAAGCTGTTATCGTCAAACCGATTGCTAACTTTTTTCATGAGGACGCTTTGTATAGAATAGTCTGTAACTATCTTCTTCGATTAGCACGCAATGTTGAATTTATTAAATGTTTTGTGGCGTTCATGGCAAAGCGCTACCGCAAGGGCATCCGTCTCATCCATATTTGATTGACAGGCAACACCCGAAATTATCGCCTTTACCATTGCGTTAACTTGCGGTTTTTGAGCATGTCCATGCCCAGTTATGGTTTTCTTTATCAATGTCGTGCTGTATTCAAATACTTCGATTCCTAAAATGCCAGGAACAAGCACCGCAACACCACGAGCCATGCAAAGTTTCATGGTTGAGCTGCCGTTACTGTTTACGAAGACTGACTCGATTGCGACTTCGGATGGCTGATATTCGTTGAACAAAGCCATCAAGCCCTGGTATATGGCTGCTAGCCTATCGCTAATTTGGATAGACGACGGAACGCTTAGCACACCATGCCCCAGGCAACGCGTTCCATCGATAACTCCCCATCCTGTATAGCGCAATCCAGGATCTACCCCTAATATGCGCATTACTTCGTGGGCGCAGCTGCGCTAGCTGGAGCTTGTTCCTTCTCTTTTATGCTTTCCGCAGGCTTGTTTTCAGATGCATCTGGTGCTGCGCTCAATTCGGAAATTCCCTGTTGCCACTGCTCACCTTTTGCTGCAGCGTTCAGCACAGCAACCATGCGATCTTTTACAAATGGAGGCATTATACTCATGCGCTTATCTTGCCCGAGTATAAAGATTACTGGAAGCTGAATAGGAATTCCGACATCAACTGCAAGCTGTCCGTTTGCAATCAACTCTCGTTGGGCAACTTCGCTCTCTATATCACTTTTGAGCTTGTCTACGTCAAGTCCAGCTTCCCTTGCGTGCCTTAACAACAGAGTCATCGGGTATTCTTGGTGAATCGTCAACATTGACTTCCACAGCTCTAACGCTTTTTCTGGACTTTGCCATGTCGACGCAATCAAAGCTTTCGTCGCTATCAATGAAGCTTGCTCCGTTGGCTTTTCATCTTGCGCGCCGTAAATACTGACGGGAATCAGGAAGAAACAAACATCAGAGCGCTCTTTCACGATCGGAATCATAACTTCAGCATAGAACTTTTGTGAGACAGGATCACGTGGGTCTATAAACACGGCTAAGCGCAACTTGGCGCCGGGACTGCCTAAAATAAGCTTTGATCCCCAAAATTTTTGCTGTGATTCCGTCGCGTTTTGCTCAACTTTTTGAGCAGCTTCTCGTTGTTGTTGCTGCATGGCCTTATCTATTGCGGCTACAAACTTGCCTGGATCTGATTCTAGCACCTTATCAAGTGTGTCTCGAACGATACGCTCGATCTCGCTTTTCTGGTTCTCACTAAGTGAGTCTTGGCGATTACAGCCTGCAAACAA
>JAISCJ010000002.1 GCA_031265645.1 Holosporales bacterium
GCTGCAATTTTGTGTGGTGGGACGAAGCTAAGCGCCATTTGTTTAGCAATATTAAGCGTCTACTAATGTACCCGATATTCCACTTAGACTTAACGTATTGTTAACGAGAAGTAGTTTAAACTGAAGAAATGGAATTTAGTTATGCCGAACATATGCGTATTTATAGTTGCTCCCAAATATTAATCTGGGCGTTTCTAACAGCATGCACACAAGCAAGCTCCATGCAGAGGACGTCATCAGTTGCGCATTTTGACACTTACGCTACAGTTAACGACCATTGGCCCGTATTTGAGCCTGGTGCATTGCTACCACAAAGTGTAAAGAAAGGAGAAGCTATTGCGGCAAAAATCTTTTTTGAACTTGGCCAAATATTTGGCTTTAAGCGATATCCGGCAGCTAACCTAGGGCCAGATGCTGAAGAAGTTATTTCTATCGACATATCTTGGCCCAATCTAAGAAAGGTTGTTTTGAAAAAATTAAGCGGTGTTAATGCAACGCCAATCCCTTACGACGTAACACCCCAGAGCGTTATAACGCATTCACACTTGAAGTGGTTATTGGAAACCTGGGAAACATCATTAGATCGAATCGATGGCATTTTCAACAACGCCGATCCAGACGAAATAACATCTGGTTTGACTCAAGATCAGATTAATTTAATTTGGAATATTTGCAACGAACGAATTTTTTCTTTGAGTGCATTAAGAAATAAAGATGTAGAAGATACAGAGAAAAGGAAATGCATGCAAGATGCACTTGAAACAGCCGTGAAAACGTTACTTTTAACGAAATCCGGTGTGCAGAGAATATTGTCTTTGATTTTTGTCAGTTTAAACAGCGAATATAATAATGCATCACTTGAATATTCCCCCAACAGAATTCAAATACTGGAAGGCCCAGGATCTTGGGATGGTTTCAGTCAGTTATCAGTGAATTTTGGCGAACATACTGACAGTATCGCTCTAACTCTGTTTCATGAAATTTCACATGCTTATAAAAGTCTGATCATTCGTTCATGGAACGAGATGGATGACGAAACAGTGACGCACCTCATAGCGTTTACAAATTACTCAATAATGAATTCTCCGTTCGTGAATTTTGTCAGAGAATTTTATCCTATGCTTTCTCCTGCAAACATGAAGCCCGCTACAGAAGCAATTGAAAAATGGATGAAAGCCAATTCTGAACATATCTTTTTTAAAACAGGGATAGATTTTCGCAAAGATGGCGATTTTTCAAAAATTACCGCAGGTTCCACATTTTTTACAAACTTACTCAACTCTGTTCAGAATTTAGGCTTTGGAAATGTAATAGCAGGCGAAGTTAATTCTTTGTCTTTAGCAGCTAAGTTGATTTACATAAAATCAACATGGGCAATTTTTAATACTGACGAGGATGAGTTAGATGATTCTATGAAAGGAAAAGACAACTCTCGTGACATAAAACACACGTTGTGGGGAACTTTCTCTTACGATGAGATGTTGACAATGCGAGGAGTTATGGTCGCAAAATTTGGACAGCGGACTTTTTTGTTGGAAGATCGCCAAAACGAAAATATTTATGTGGAACGATTACATAAATTCTTAGGAATTTCTTCGGATCAGTTTTATTCTACATCTCCCACTGGAAAAGATAGTCGCCGCTATCATTTAAATCTTAATGCAACAATGTTTGAGCGCGTAGTCATAGCACTAAGGGGATTGGTTGACATTAAGACGTGTAATTTTGATGATTTAAAAAATCAATTGTCACGTATTACGATAGATCCAGTCGTAAACAAGTACGTAGAATCTTCCGGTGGAGATATGTCTTACCGACGAGTAGAATACGATACGAATTTTCAGACACAAGTACTATTTTCTCTTGCGAATGAATTTAACGCGAATACACTGAGGGTGCGTTTGAATTCGAATAATCTTGTCGTCCCTAGTAATGTAAAATCATTAAACTTGAGAGTATGTGAGAATTGGCGCAATCTTAAAACGGTTAGTTTTGAAGAAAATGCTCAAGTTACAGCCATCAGCTATGGTGCATTTGCTAACTGTTGCGACTTGGTGTCTATAAAAATTCCGAAATCCGTTAATATTATAGAAATGAATGCTTTTTGCGACTGTAAATCACTTGAAACAGTAGAAATTGAAAATTCATCGCAACTAACGAAGATTGAAGTCAACGCATTTAAAGGATGTACGTCTTTAACGTCAATAACGATTCCTGCAAGTGTAAGGATTATAGAAACGAGAGCATTTGACGACTGTCCCAACCTTAGAGAAATAAAATTTGCTCCGGATTCCAATCTGAAAGTTTTGGATTTAGGCGCGTTTAGTGGATGTCCGGCGCTAAAAACTATAGAAATTCCGAACAAAGTTGAACTTATTCAGAACACAATGTCGTACAGTAACACTTCCGCAATTACGAGCATTATATTTACGCCAAATTCTAGTGTTCGAATTATAGAGAGATGTGCGTTTAAAGGTTTTCCAATTGCAGAAATATCTATACCAAGTAGTGTAGAAATCATCGAATGCGAAGCTTTTTGCGAATGCGCATCCCTAATGCGAGTAAAATTTGGAGAAAGCTCGAAAATCAAACATCTAAACTTAGCCGCATTTTGTAGCTGCTCAAGTTTAAACGAGTTAATTATCCCAGCAAGTGTAGAACAAGTTGATGGCATGTCATCAATTTTAGTGATTTCATCAAATCAAAACTACGGTGCTCGAATAATTAAATTTTCGCCTGGTTCACAATTAAATACGATAGGCGCATATGCTTTTGCAACGCCTAATCTACAGAGAATTTTTCTTCCTGAAGAATTGAAGGTCATTGGTGAACACGCATTCGAAGCGAGTAGCCTTAAAGAGATTTGTATTCCAAAAACTGTTACAAATATAGGCATGTTCGCATTTTTTAATTGTAGTCAATTACAAAATATTCAGCTTGAACAAGGTGTCAATCCGGACATCGCTATCGGAAAGCGTGCTATTGGAATAATTAGGTCACCTTCTGGTGGTTATAGAATAGCACCATCCTTATCACGCATAATAATTCCTTATTCGCTGAAAAATAACAGTGATGTGAAAGCATTGATGTCTGATTTAGCGCGAAAAAAAACAAATCCCGTATCAATCGAATGGGTTGGTGATGTTTTGAATGACCAACAGCCTGATTGATGAGATGTCTTTTGTTATGAACATTTGACTAAGGCAAGAATATACAGACATTAGTAGAATGTTAATACCTTAGCTATGACTTGATATTATAGGGCTTGGATATATGAGTAGCTTAATATTTTATTTTGTGGGTCAATGTTAGCCATATTCGCGTTCCTATATACATGTTCAATTTGAAACACAGGGTAAAACCCTTTTAGGGATTTTTGATTGAAATAAACCTGTGTTTCATATGGAAGCTCTATATTAAGCAAACAGTTCAGAACTATCAGTATACAGACCAAGCGCTCTGTTAATGTACTCTCTACAGCCTTTCACCAATTCACTATGCGCCTCTTGAAATGCACAATCTTTTTGAAATGCGCAATAACAGATCTTTGTGAAAGTATCGATCACGTATTCATAATTGTCTGTCATAAACGTGTCCCTCAGAGCAATCTTAACTTGCGCTGGAGCTTTGTCAAAAAGCGGGTTTTTAAATTTCAGCAAGGATGATTCGAACTGCGGATCGATCCTACACAAGAAAAGCCCAATTCTAAAAGCCAGTTTATGAAAATCAGTAGCCATGACGATCTGACTCAGCCTTTCGTCCCGATATGGAATTCTGTCAGATGGATCTGCCTGCAATAGGTCGTACAGTCTTTTCAGATGCTCATCACGCCATGAGCCTATATCGTCGCAGATGTTCAGTATTTTATAAAAGTTTCCGATTCTGAATGGCAACATCTTTTCCACATTTCGGTCATAAGGCGTTGCTCTCGCCAATAAATCAGGCACACGCCGCACAGCATCCGCAATTGGATGGTTTACCATTGCTCTCACCGCATTTCCAACACAGGCAACAGATGCGATTAATCTTTTGTGATTTTCGCAATTATATTTTTCCTCTGCATCTGGAAATTCCCTAAAAACCTGCTCTTTCTGAGCCGCAGATAGCCGACCTTCAGGATAGCCTACATCTCTATAGCAATCGCTCAAATCAACGCTTATCCCTGACGCCGCACCAAGTGACCCACCAATTGACAAAACAATAGCGGTTAGCATTTTCATCATTTTCATAAATTCCTCTTAAAAAATTTGAGAAACACGTGCTTCTCTCTCTCTCTCTCCTCTGAATGAATCATACAAACTTTTTTATATTTGGTTAACAGGGGCGTATTAAGCAAAAGTCACTCCCTATCGAACGTCCGAAAGAATCAGTCTTCTTACAGAGCTGTGCGTTATCCACAAACGTGAAAAAACTCCAAAATGCTCCTCTTGCGTTACGACTCGTGCGTAAAGACAAGAAGGTTCAGGGATGAAGCATAGGCCCTTCTGCCCTGCTTCTTTATGTTACCTGCGCTTATGCATAAACGTTTCCACGTCGTTTGCTGTTTGCATTGATATAAATGTTTTTTCTGGGGCACAGCGTTTGGATATTCCCGTGAGCACGCTTCCACTTCCTACTTCAATAAACACATCCGCGCCCATTTTTACCATCGTGTCCATGCATTCTGACCAACGCACTGGAGCTATTACCTGCGTCGGTAGCAATATGTTCAGGCTATCCGATGCGATTCGCTTGCCTGTTACACTTGATATTATTGGAAACGTTGGTTTTTCAAAATTCATGTCCGCTAATTCATCGCTCAATCGTTCTGTGGCTGACATCATCCATTTGCTATGGAACGCGCCGCTAATAGGGAGCATTACGCATTTTTTTGCGCCTCGTGAAATTGCGATATCTCGGACTTTATCAACATGTTCGCGCAACCCTGTGATCACCGTCTGCCCTGGGCAATTATAATTGGCTATTGAGCATAGCGATTCATATTCATGGCAAACTTCGTTGATTATTTTGGCCAATACATCCAGTTCGCCTCCTAATACCGCGCACATAGCACCTAATGGCGCGCCACTGGGATCTCTTGGCGAAGCTTCGGCCATGGCGCTCGCTCGGATTTTAACTAAGCTCAATGCTACCTCAAACGACATTACGCCGGCCGCCACAAGCGCCGAATACTCCCCAACAGAATGACCTGCTGCACAAATTATGTTAAGCGCTCCAAAGGACTGAACGTACTCCCATATCATAACACTCGCTGTTAAAATTGCTGGCTGCGTATATATTGTTTGGTTTAGCTGGTCTTCTGGTCCGTTGAACATAACGTCCGTCAAGCTGCTTCCAAATACGCGATCGGCAATTTTGACTGTTTGTGTGAAACCACGATCATATATGGTTTTGGCCATTCCCATAGACTGAGAACCTTGTCCGGGAAAGATAAGTGCAATATTTGACAGCAGTGTACTCATCCTTAACCACGTATTGCTTCAATAACTTTGTCTTTACAAGATTTGACGCCTGGTTGGTTGAATGGATCAATTTTCCAAACACTTGCAATAGCTAGCGTTTCCAGAATCGAATACATCATCAACGCTCCTAGATTTTTTTCATCTAACGATGGAATAAAAATGCTTCGAGTTGGCATGTCGTTCTCAATTAACGTTTGATACGTAGCTTGTTGATGTGCTATTAACAGGTCTGCCATGGAGCGTCCGCTCAGTGCTTGGGATATTTTATCGTTTACTCCATCAGTTTTAATCGGTGGCGTCTGCGGGTGATCTCCAACCGAAATAACAGTAAAAAATTTGTTGTTCGGACCGTCTACGTAAAGCTGCAGTTGAGAATGTTGATCGATCGTTCCCATTGAAATAATCGGCGTTGTCCCATAGCGCTTGCACGTATTGATCTTTTCTGCGTTGTAACTCTCTCTTTTGCCTAGGCTTTCGGCCCATAACTGTCGGTACCACTCAGCAAAAGAGTGTAGCCTGTCTGCATAACAAAAAAGTACAGACATGCTAATCCCTTTTGAAAAAAGATCATTTTGTAAAAACGCACTTGCAATCACAGGGTTTATTTCTGTTGGGCCGTTGGCTATAAATCCTTCCACAACGTCCTTTGCTCCCGTTAGAAGATCTTTTACATCAACTCCAGCTATCAACGCTGGAATAAGTCCTACTACGGAAAAACCAGAGAAGC
>JAISCJ010000101.1 GCA_031265645.1 Holosporales bacterium
CATGATTAACCTCAATAAGATTAGAATTGTCATCAATAATATCCGTCATCAATTCTTCGTTTATTTGCTGATCATCTACGTCTTCATTGAGAAAATAATTGACAAAATACTGCTGCCCCTTACCTGTAATCTTGGATGTCTTTGAAATTGTTATGTGACCGTCCGAGTGAGTAATTGCGGTTTCTTGGATCTTGAATAGCCCCAATTCCATCGACTTTTGCGTTGGAGTATTGTAGTCAGTTCCCTTGCGTTTTATTAAAAAGCCATCTTGTCTAAGGCGTTCAAACAGCCTGTTTGGGCCGATTTTTATACCATTACCCTTGAGGATTTTTGCAAGTTCTCCAATCAGGATTTCGGTATCCGCCACCGAAACAGCGTCAGCAAAAATAATTTTGGGCTTATCGTGTTCGATCTTGCTTTCAAGCAAAAACACCTTAGATTGTAATTCAGCAGCTTGTTTTAGCTTTTGACCGTAGGCAATGACCATGTCACCATCCAAAGCCAATAGATTTTGCATGCGCTCTTCATCTGATAATTTATGAACCGAATAAGAACCGGTCTTACTAATAGATGGCAGTACCTCATGCGTAATCCAGCGCTTAAATTGTTTGGCATTTGGCTTACGTGACAAGAGGATGACTTGATAAAAACCTGACTCGTTAATGGTCGTAAAAGCCCGGCGTTGTTGGGGTTCAGACCTGACGTCGATAATATCGACGTCAGCCTTCTCGTCATCATCTAACCTACGAGTTACATCTCTCGAGTTACCAATCCCAAGTGCTTCGCACACATCAACCAGAACAAGCCAAGGCTTGTTTTCTATAATGGCGACTCGTATTTCACATTCTTCGAAATAGAACGTACGAATTTCAGGTATTTTGATTAAATTATTGTTACTATCCATGATTATTTACTCCTCTTTTGATATTTGTGAGGGGTATACATTTGCGTATACCCTTTCCCATCATCAGTCATAATTTGAAAAAAACTTGCTTCGTTAATAGTCGTAAAAGCCCGGTGTCGCTTGTGTTCGGACCTAACGTCCATAATATGTACGGCATCTTTCTCGTTATCATCTAGCCCACTAGTGACATCTTCAGAATTCTCAATTCCGAGTGCTTTGCACACGTCAGCCAAAATAAACCAAGGTTTGTTATCTATGATTGCGACTCTTATTTTGTGTCCTTCGAAATAGAACGTAAGAATCTCAGGTGCCGTTTTTATATTGTTGCTATTATTCATAATTATTCCTCCTCTGAATTGTTAAAACTAAAGTCATAGCTGCTGACTTTTACTGATCTTGCGGGCTCGAACATTTTTTGTAAGTGTTCTGGCCAGTTGTTGTACTTACGCTCTTCTAGTGACATCATGCATTTGATATCTGCTTTATGTTCAGGATGTTCGGCTAAAATTCTTGCCAACATATCTTGATCCCAATCTACTTTTTTCCGGAAATTGGCGATGACTGTAGTGTTGCCTTCTTGAATCCTGACTGTCCCGGTATCTTTGCCTTCTTGGTTTAGCATCGCTTTAGCTGGTCCTTCAAAACGCAATCGCATTGCTTCATTCAGTACCTTTTTCCGCTTATCCTGCGTTTCAATAGCCTCTCTCAGTCTTGCCGCTAATGCCTGCAAATCCTGGATTGGAAGATTGCTGATCTCTTGTACGCTTGATTCGTCAAGCAATCCCAATGCTATGCACATAAGCGCCTCCGTGTTATTACGCCTAAAAAATCTTCACCACTCACGAACTCCTTTGAGCCAATGCTTGCCGGCAATAATTCACCAATCCACGCATACGAGCTCTAGAGATACCGAGTTTTTGTGCGACACTTTGCAGAGAATCATTTTGGATTTCGCCCATAACTTTCCTTAAAAAGACCGGAGATTTACGCAAAAATCGCTCAACATCTATCTTTTGCTCGATTTCCTCAACCCAGTTGTCCTCTTCATCGACAAGCAGGTTATCTGGAACATCGCTCAAACTCGTGGAAAACTGTGCGACCTGCCGTTTTTGACGCCCTTGACATCGCATGATGTCCATGCATGCGTATTTCAGGACTTCCTCAACAAACGGCTCCATTCGTTTCGTTTCCCTATCGAAATTTTTCCAAGCCTCGATGACCGCTAGGATTAGGTCCTGCTGCAAATCCTGTACAGACTCGCCTTGTAGAAATAACCTACGTTTTAACTTAAATGCGTAAGAAAGAGCCCGCGCCTTAATGTGCGCAAACTCTTGTTTTGTAAACCACTCAGGGGTGGAAGAAGACATATGCCCTCACTTTCTTGCCTCAACTAAAGTGAGATTGGCATGATTCGACCACGGACTTTTATGCAGTAGATTTTTATGCCCTTTTTTAAAAAAATCCTTATTTTCCGCCATTTGTTATTTTTAGAGGCACGGACTTTTTTCCAAAAACCACGGACTTTTTTCCTAGCGCTCAAAAAAATTTAAATTTTTTTTAGTCTGCGATCCAAATTGAACCACTCAACCGGCATGAATTTTTATAAATCTCAATGAAATCGTTCCGTTGTGCGAGCTGAGGAACCTTTTTCCTGGCCTTCGTTTGCAAAAGATTGATGGGTTTATAGATTTGATTGTGAATGTCATCGATTTCCAAAAAGTATTGTTCTTGCAAAATATTTGCAATTTCTTCAAATAAAATGTATTCATTGTTATTCTCCTTTTGTCGTTTAATAAGTATTTGTATAATGCCTTTCTGAAATACTGATTGTTCAGTTAGAATCAACTTCTGGTTTAAATAAAGTCCATTACTTTCCCATTTCAGAACAAATGCAACATTCTTATTGTTTGCGATTCTTTCGACAAATTTACGAAAGTTAATCTTTTTGCAAAAAATGTCGGCAAAGTGGACGATTATGTCTTGATTTCCGTAAGTTCGTGGTGGTTCGTTAGTTTGTACCCAAAAACAAGTTGACGGACTCATGAGTAATGTTTTTTCTTTTCTTACAATGATTTCTGGTTCCATTTCCAAAATGGCGATTCCATAAACGCACAGTTTGTATGCTTTCCACTCCACAGGAAGCTTGCTTAGTTCATTCTTGATCCACGCATCGATTCCCTCTAAATTAAGCTGAACACGAGTTCCTTCGTCTTCTTTAAAACAACAAACTAAATTTTCCTTTTCTAACAGCACCGCAGCCTCGATTAAAACTGAGTCCGTCAACAAACGCCTGTCTTTCCCTGTCAACAGCTCATACGACAGAGCAAATTTATTCATAATAATTCCGGTAAAAAATTAAAATTTAATTAAAATTGCTCATAGCAAGCAGCCGTATAGAAGGCCAAAATGCTTTAATTACCAAAAATATTGGTATGGAAAATTTATTTTTTTATTTTATGCAACTACCATTTGTGGCTAATTGGAAAAATTAATAAAAAGTAATTGGAAATTAACTATTCTTCTGTTAATATAATAAATATAAAGAAGATATACTGTGAAGTACAAATAGATATCTTCTGAAGATTAATGTTATTTCTTTATTTTTTTATAGGAAATATTATGAAAAAACTTTTATTGACCACATTGTTCAATTGCATTGGCTGTCCCATAACTTGAACATAAATTGATACCGTCTGCGTCTTCTTGGGCCTGAAATTGTTATGAAAATCGCGTGAGAGAGCAGTGCAGCTATTGACTTTTTTATTAATGAAACTACACTCACAGTGAGTCGCAAGTTTTATACTGCTAAGATGAATATATTTACACTGAAAATTTAGGGGCAATTGGTGTTTCTTAAATTGAGAATATGAAAGATGAAAAAGTTTGTAAACGCAATTATAGCAATGGGCGCATTGCATTTTTGTCTTCTCTACAAATTTCATTCATAAGCGTACGCAAGTCTTGTTTTTTTGATTCATGGATGCCTACAATTGCGTACGTTTATGGCTGTAATTTGCACAAAAGCACTTGTGGTGACGTTATAGTGCAGACGCAATAGCCTGCGTAATTAGAAAAGCAAGCTCTGTTTGTTGGTACCGCTTTTAGTAGAGACTCATTAAAATCGCTATAATATAACCACGCAGTTACAATTTACTCATAGACTGCATAGCGATTTTAATGGAACTTTACTATAGCTGAACAGCAAAACAGGTCAGTTTGAAATACAGTTATTTCGAACGTTTATTTTGTTTCTTCTTTTTGCACTTCTCTTTGATTTTTGCACAACCGGTTTCTGCTTTTTGTGAGTTCTCTGCCACTTTTTTGAAAACGGTTTCAAGTACTTTGAAGGCTACGCCTAGGACGATTTTGATCATTTTACTTACCTCGTAGCTTTTTGATGATTTTTAGGATAGTTATGCCGATTATCAACGCTCCGCCTGAAACTGAGAATGGGTGCTCATGAACAGTTTGGAGCAAGAAATGATCCAATGTATCGTGTGAAACTGTTCCAGTATTTCCCATCATTGCTGTTTTGCTTGGTACGTCATTGATTCCTGTAATCGTTTCAAGCGTGTCTTCTACTGTCATTTTTGCCTCCATCATAAATAAGCCCTATTTAGCCAACCTTTTAGAAATTTTTGCTGACTCGAATTTGTAGTCGCTAAATTTCTGTAAACACCAGCGGCCTCTGATTTTATAGCTGTTAAAAGCATGTCCACATTGGCTAAGTCGACTGCTTGTCTTGTTATTGGCCCAAGGACACCATCATCAACAATTTTCGCACCAAGGCATTGCAGGGCTCTTTGCAAAATCTGCACAGCACGCTTATGCCCCATGTTCACAGAAAGGTCGAAAACCTTGGTTGCAAGGCGATCTTCAAAATCTTGGTAAGGTTGCCAAAAGTCACGTCTGTAAATTTCAATAGCATCTTCTTTTGTGAGATTCTCTATGTCCCAATCTGGATAACTCTTCTGTGAAATCCCAAATTTTGTTACGCCACCAGCATCCTGCGGATCGTCGCTAACCCCGCCTTCATTCTTCAATACAAACTTAATTGCTTTGTGAAAATCTCCCATGCCATCCTCTAATTCATTAATTTCTTCTTCAGCCAACCTCATGCGTTCCTCTAATCTTGCGATTCTTTCAGATACGTCAATTCGCCGCCGAATCCATGCATCATGGAATTTCACTTTATGGCTCAGTTCTATATACCCAACCGCCAGTGCAACAATTTGCGTAATCAAAACTGGCCAAATTGGTGACTTGAAATCCAAACGCATGCTTTAAAATATTTCTCCTTCTCTAAATATTATCATCGCCGTTTTTTTGAAAATTGTCTGAAATGGTTTTTGGGCAGTAGTAATCAAGCGATATAAGTGTGGCTCTGTGTACAATACAGTTTTGATCTCGTGTTGACCTTCACCCAAATTGTCGGGCTTATTAACCTTCCACTAAAGTCTGTCGATTTTTATGGAAAAGTTTTATTTAAGTAAGGTACAATTGCTGAGTAGAATTATTGAGGTCCAGCATGCAGCTTAACAAGGACAAAACAAT
>JAISCJ010000137.1 GCA_031265645.1 Holosporales bacterium
TCCAGTTGTTGAAACTATTGATGGCTGGGCCTTCGGGTTCTGCAGCAATTTGAAAAAAATAACATACCCCGCAAGTGTAACACCTGGCGGGAATGCATTTTTTGGATGTTCCGTAACAAGAGTTGATCCGTAAATCCATTTTTATAGACTTGTTGCAAAAGCCACTTTCAAGCCGCAGAAATAAACGAGAAAAAACGGCTTATGCAACAGGTCTTGTATGTTTTACATGTGGTGGAAATTAGCTATTAACATTCGACTAATGCCTGTCTCCGCCAGCTTGAAAAATTAACCTAATTTAATGGCAAAAATAGGCAGACATTAGTAGAAACTTAATACTTGTGCACGTTCAGACACATGTCACACGATTCGAATTTCTCCACGTCTCGCAAAAAATGTTATAAATAAGACGCGGGGATTTATTGTTTTGTGCATTGCCGTGACCGAGTTGAATTTGTTTGTCCCTACGCGGGCGCCGTCACCACGAGTGAATCGAGTGGAAAAAGAAGTAAAGGCTATACTTTCCAACATATTTCAGCGACAAGACGTTCCTCCTATTTTTGATAAGGAAGGTGGAGTAATTCCGTTTCCGGGCATTGTAACCATAACGAGCCTCAAACTTTCTGCAGACTTGCGCGAATGCAAAGTCTTATTGAGGCCATTGGCTAGCGAAGAAACAACGCAAGTACTTGATTATTTTACGACAGCAACACCCGTAATCCGCAAGCTTTTCGCTCAACAATCTATCATGAGGAATGTTCCTCATTTTAAATTTGAGATAGACTCGAGTTTTGAGGCTGCAGATCGCATAGACGAGTTGTTGCGCAAAAATAGTGAGCGGTCAGCAAAACTAGACGAAGGCATGTAAATGGAAGAATCTTCAACTCAGCAAAAACTTTATGGAACAACGATTGTCTCGGTCCGAAAGGGAGATACTGTTGTTATAGCAGGAGACGGTCAAGTAACAATGGGGGCCCACGTAATCAAATCTTCTGCGAAAAAGGTGCGAAGGATTGGAATCAACGATGACATCATCGTTGGCTTTGCAGGAGCAACCGCAGACGCGTTTACTTTGCTTGAGCGACTAGAGGCAAACTTAGAAAAATACTCGAATCAGCTAATGCGCGCTTGCGTAGAACTTGTAAAGGACTATCGAACAGATAAATACCTGAGAAAGCTGGAATCCATGATGTTGGTCGCTGATTGCCAACATTCGTTTACAATAACGGGTGTCGGGGATGTCCTTGAACCAGAAGATGGAATTATGTCAATTGGTTCAGGTAGCACATTCGCTTTGGCGGCAGCGCGAGCGCTAGCTTTGCATACGAATTTTGACGCAGTGCAAATTGCTGTAGAGTCGCTAAAAATTGCTAGCGAGCTTTGCATTTATACGAACAATAAATTTGTGATTGAGTCCATTAAGGTTTGATTTTTGAGACATTTTCGCGACTGGTTGATAGCTGTCTGATTTTCGGCAAAGCCGTTTTTAAAAACGCTGTTTTTTCGCCATTTCCGACGCGGATTAACCGTGGAAAATTGATAACATCAACTAGTTGCGTAAATGTCTCCGACATTAGTGGACGCTTAATATTGCAACTTTGATCCGAACGCAACATGGGTCTCTTACCAAGCTTCATACAAATTATCGAGTAATCTCCTTTCAAAATAGCTTAACTCCTGAAAAGATGCACGCACGTATTCGCTCCCCTTGCAAGCGTGATTTCCGTTAAGTATTGTCCCGTAAAACGACATAGCTAGTTCCAGTTTTTGATGAAGATCCTCTCTATAAGCACCAATCTTCGCTTTGGCACGAATAAAGTCGGAAAGAGAGCTATTCAAGCTACATAACGAACTTTTAAACGTTTCAAATCTTATTGCAAGTGCATATGGCCCTGATGGAAAACAGCTTTCACAAGTCCATGACGGGTCAAAATCTAGGCCTTCTAGCGTTGGAACAGAATCTTCATGTGAATCAATCACATTAAAGATGCAATCATGGTGCTTGCTAGAGATCTCGGCCACTCTTCGAAGAAGATCGCCAATCTCGCAGTTATGACCTGACCTAGGAAAATCTTTGAAAAAAGTAAAATTTGAATTACGAAAATCTTCTTCTTGTTTCTTCAGTTTTCCTGTGAGTCTAGGCCAGTCAAAATTGTATGTTTCTAGAGTTTTCTTCGCTCGCATAAGTCCTGCAATAAGATCTAGGGACTCAATTCCACTAGGGAAGCATTCTCTGCATAATGCTTCATTTTCAAGCTTTTCCACCCATCGTTTCATCCTCAACAGAAACTCTGCGTCTTTGTTATGCAATTCGTAATTGCAGGCACGTAGCAAAAGTTTATAGACATTGTCTGCACATGCTTCTCCATCAAAAATTTTAACATTCAACTCAAACATATGAGTACTACTCGGTTCGTCTGACGTCCCAAACACATGTCCGCTAGCTTGCATAAAAGCTACAATGCAACATAATTTCATTACATTTCTCATTGCCCAATCTCCTCTGAGTCGTTTGTCAAAATTGTCCCTAGAATAATTCTATCATATGGCTGTAAAATATTTCTGTAATTTCTATGACAATATAACGCACTATTAGATAGGTTAACATTTGCACGTGACAATAAAATATGCATATCGTTGTCATGCAAAACTTGTTCATTTGAAATCTAATGGACAATGCGATCTGGTTGAGGACACATTTGCTTTTGCTGAAAATCATAAATTTTTGTATCCTGAATGTGCGGTCGTTATTAATTTAACGAAGAAATTACATTTGTTAGGAGGACGGTTATAGCTATTCGACCAAAAGATTTGATGCCACAGAGGGAAAATAAGTCTGGAGATTCGTTACGGATCAATCGCGAAATCACTGCTCAGGAAGTTAGGCTAATTGCTGCGGATGGCGCTGCCATTGGAGTCGTAAGTATACGTGATGCATTGGAAGCTGCGGCTGTAGAGCGTTTGGACCTTGTTGAAATTTCTCCTAAGGCCGAACCGCCTGTTTGCAAAGTGATGGATTATGGTAAATATCGTTACGAGCAGCAGAAAAAAAAGAATGAGGCTCGCAAAAATCAGAAGATCATCGACGTAAAGGAAATCCAGCTTCGCCCAGGGATTGATGACCATGATCTGGACGTAAAGATGCGTGCGGCCGAGCGTTTTCTAAAGAGTGGGGATAAGGTGAAAATAACGATGCGCTTTCGCGGACGTGAAATCAGCCATCAAGCTGTGGGCCTTCAGGTATTAAATCAAATCTCTGGAAAGCTGGAAGATATTGCAAAACTTGACGCTCCTCCAAAGCTAGAGGGCAAGCAGTACTTAATGATACTAACTCCAATTACTAGGCAAGCATAGGTGATATATGATCGTTCCTCTTTTAATTATTCACGGTTTCGTTACTGTTGCCATGATTGGGCTAATTTTGTTGCAAAAAAGCGATAGTTCCGGGCCACTTGGTATGGGAGGGGGGAGCACAAATTCTTTGTTTACGGCGCGCGGAGTTGCAAACGTACTTACGCGTTCTACGGCATTTTTGGCTGTGCTGTTCGTTGGGAATTGCATTCTCATTGGCAAGCTGATAACTCGGGAATCTAGCGAATTTGGCAAGCTTATGATGTTAAAGGCGCCAAGTTCGTCTGCTGCAGCGTCTGGGGATTCAGGTGATTCTTCTGAGGAAGCCAAACAAAAATCTGCGACAAACAACTCTACTTCTGACGTGCAAAGCTCAGATGCAAGCACGCAAAGCGAGCAGAGCAAGGATGGTGCAGAGAATTCGCAAAATCAATCA
>JAISCJ010000004.1 GCA_031265645.1 Holosporales bacterium
TATTAGATAAAACTCTGAGCCGGGATACAACGTAAATCCAACCCCAATGCAGCCTAAATCCACAGCATCCTGAACCGACGCAATTTGCGCTTGATCAGGATCCGCAGACGATGGCAATAGCCTGTTAGAATGATTCATTTTTAAAATCATCGGAACAGCCCCAAGGTACGAATCTACACCAGCGCGCAGCCAACTCACAGGAGCTGTGTATCCAGATAGCCCAGCCTCTGCAGCCAAAGCGAAGTGATAATGAGGTGAAAAACCTTCAGAATTGCTTAAAAATGTGGTCGGCCCATGTTCAAATCCCTGGTCCACCGCCAACATCATAATATGCCCGGTCCCCCCTAAACGTCCGTGCATAAACAAGCGGGCTAAATTAAGCCGCACGTTGGGAAGCTCGCCTTCGTAATTATCCAGAATTGCTCGAACTTGCTTTGTAATGATCACCGAAAACCTAATTTTTCAAATACGTTAGCGAATTGTAACAATAGTGAGAAATTTTGTGTATACCTTAATTTGAGCTGTGCTGCCTTTTCACATTTTTCGGTCTACTATTTTTTAGGATATGGCACAAAAACATCGTTACATTCATTGCGTTTCTTCTTTGTATTCTTGAGAAAAAAAATTTTTACGAGTTGTAATGTTTTTGCAAGACTGAGTCTCTCTACAAGAAGCTTCTAAATCGTTCCGTGAAAAAAGTTTCGCCACATTTTCGAAATGTCTGCTGTTCTTGCCAATCGCGCACTTGATTTTTATCCAAAATTTTTATCTACTGTTGCTGTTTGGGGGTTCCCATACGATATCACGAATGAGCATATCTTCCTCGTCGCCGCATTCTTCTTTTAAAAAAAATCAAAATTCCGATCATTCAAAAGTCGCTCCAATCCCGCGTATGGTGTGGCTGGTCGGAATAATCATGTTCTGTGCCAATCTTGCATCCGTCATCGTATATACGTACGGCGGGGTGTATCTGAAAAAGATGGGCTTCGCATCCATGAATGTTGGGCTGATAGAAGGCCTAGCAGAAGGGACATCAAATATAATGAAGCTTGTCTCTGGTGTATTAAGCGATGCTTTCCGGCGCAGGAAAGTATTGATGATGATCGGCTATGGCACCATAGTAATCGCTCGCTACTTGCTAGCGTTGTGGTCGATGTTCGCCATCCCAGTGGTGATGGCACGCATCATGGAGCGAATAGGAAATGGAGTTCAGGCAGCGCCAAGGAGTGCTTTGGTCGGTGATATTTCTCCACCTAAGCGAATTGGTGCTTGCTATGGCTTAAAGCGAAGCCTAGCCACACTGGGGTCTTTCACTGGTGCGGCAGTCGCCCTCTTGATAATGTTCATGACGCACAATAACTACAGGATATTGTTTGCATTCACAGTAATTCCGACAACGATTGGGTTTATATTGCTTTTAATAAAAGTAAAAGAGCCGCATCAAATAAAACACGCCGCAGTATTATCTGGAATCCCAAGTTATGCTCCTAAATATCGCCCGAAATTCAACAAAGCAAACGTCAAGTTGCTAGGAGGAACATTTTGGAAATTAATGACTGTCAATTTCATTTTCCTACTTGCCCGAATGGGAGAAACGTTTTTAGTCATGTATGGAAGATATACATTCCACCTAGACGAAAGCTTATTACCTACAGTTATGATGGTATTTAACGTGTCTTGGTCATTGTCATCGTATCCCGTCGGGCTAATCGCAGATAAAATGAACAGATATTGGCTGTTATGCTTGGGAATGGGAACTTTAATCCTTTCAGATTTTGTTCTGTCCACAGCAAACGGCTTAGTTGCCTTCTATTTTGGCATAATGCTATGGGGAATACAGTATGGAACAACTCAAAATATCTTTTTATCGTTAATAAGCGAAATCGTTCCAGAAAATCTGAGAGGGACCGGACTTGGCATATATTGGATTACGTGCACAATTGCAACAATAGTATGTGATACAACCATGGGGCGTATAATTGATTGTTATGACTCCATGCGTGCGGCGTTCATTACTAGCGGCTGCGTTTCCGTTTTGGGGCTAATGAGCTTGATTGTTATCATGGGATATAAAATAAGGTCTCCTAACAAATAGTGCCAGACCGCATGTGCAAGGAACAGATTAATCGATGGAAACACGTGCATATATGGCTATTAAGCTTCTACTCATGTCTGTCGATTCTTGCTTTTAAATTATGTTAAATTTCTAAGCTGGCGGAGACAGATATTAGTAAAATGCAATAATCGACAAACATTAGTAGAAGTTTAATACTTGTTTTTTTTATACTAAAAGCAATGATGTGGAAATAGTGTGCGCTGGGAAGATACTGCAATCATATTAAAAACTGCAAAATTTGGAGAAAGATCTTGCATTGTAACAGTGCTATCTCAGCAACATGGGATGCATAAGGGTTTGCTAAAATATGGGGCACCTCCACTTCTTGGAGATATTGTCCATGCAGCCTGGGCTGCGCGATTGCGAGAGCAGCTTGGAGGTTGGCGCCTTGATGTGGAGTTTTCATATAGTGCATTTTTTATGCGCGATAAAATTAAACTCAGCGTTTTTGTTTTTTTATGCGAAGTATTATGCGTGCTTCTGGATGAGCGCACTCCGTATGAGCACGTTTTTAACAGCACTATTTCACTACTTGAAAAGTTAAGAACTTCTAAACTGTTTGAGGAGTGGATTGTTGATTACTTGCAGTTTGAAGACCTTTTGTTAAAACAAGCTGGTTTTGGTTATTGTGAATCAACAAATGCGATTAACGCCTGTATAACGAGAAGTTCTCAACATTTGGACCGTGATGGAAAGGATATTTATGATGCCTTGATGTCCAATGGTGCCCTGTACGAACAAATATTAGATCAGTTTCCATGGGTAAATTCTTTCAGAAGGAAAATGATAGAAGATATTATTGAAATGCTTGCACATAGCAAATAAAATCGAGTCACATCATTATGTGTCGTTTCAACGGTCAAGTGCAACACTAAGTTATGGGACTGTTGAAACCTATCCAAATTCTGGAACAGATCCCTCGGAAAACCAAGCGTTTGACGACGCTGTCGACGAGAGGTTTCAACAGTCCCGTTATGTGAAAATTAACCCGAATGTTGATGTCAAAGTGTTGTTTTTGGACCAGATGATTGAGGGATGAGTCAAATATGAGAACGTAAATCAAGAATGATTTGCATAGCCCAAAACAAAGAAAGGCTTAATTGTTATCCTCTGTTTTGTTTATCCCACGCCGGTTCTAAACGCTACGTGCTAATCACATTCACGAAAAGAATGTGAATTTTCACCGACGGAAAACCGTGTACAAGCTCGGCTTCATTTTACAATCTTTCGGTGATTGGGGATAAACAGGCGTCATCAACAAAAGTTTACTAATGACGCCTATTACATATTCTTTTGAAATAAGCTTTAACTACCTACGTGGCTTTCCTCCGCCCCCGGGAAATCCGTCGTCCCGCTTTTGCCACGGGGTGTCGCGATCTCGATGTCCTCCTCTGAAGTCGCCGCCTCTGTCACCACGATCTCCACCTCGGCCTCTATCGCCCCCTCGGTCCCCACCTCGGCCTCTGTCGCCACCTCTGTCATCGCGATCATTCCTATGGAAGTTTTCGCTCTTTCCGGCGCGCGGAGCTCCGCCATTAGCCGCCTTTATGCTAAGTCGAGCTTTCTTGGTTCTTAAATCAACCCCAAGCAAGACAACGCGAACAATGTCACCTTCTCGCAGCACATCTTCTACTCGATCTATCCGGTCATCGCTAATCTCGCTGATGTGAACTAGTCCATCGCGATTTCCGAAATAGTTAACGAACGCACCAAAATCTGTGATTTTGACCACAGGACCAGTGTACACTTGTCCAATTTCAGGTTCTCCTACGATGTCGTTAATCATGCCCATCGCTTTTACTAGCAAGGCTTGATCCGTTCCAAACACAGACACTTTGCCATCTTCGCTGATATCAATCTTCGTTTTCGTGACATCGCAAATCTCGCGAATAACCTTTCCTCCTGGACCGATTAGTTCCCGAATCTTATCCTTATCGATCTGAACGCCCATTATTTGTGGTGCGAACTTGCTCAGCTCACTTCGAGATTGCTCGATTGCCGCAGTCATTTGCTCTGCAATGTGTGCGCGTCCCTTGCGTGCCTGTTCAAGCGCAAGATTCATTATATCGAACGTGATACTGGTGATTTTTATGTCCATCTGCAGCGCTGTAATCCCGTATAGCGTGCCAGCGACTTTAAAGTCCATGTCACCCAAATGGTCTTCATCGCCTTGGATATCCGTTAAAACTGCAAATTTATCACCTTCTTTAACGAGCCCCATCGCGATACCAGATATGTGTCCCTGAATCGGAATTCCCGCATCCATCAGGCTCAAAGATGCGCCACACACCGTTGCCATCGACGAGGATCCGTTTGATTCAGTGACTTCGGACACCAAGCGAACAGTGTAAGGAAGCGCTTCTTTTGTGGGCATCAATGGGTGCAAAGCTCTCCATGCAAGGCGCCCATGCCCAATCTCGCGTCGCCCAGGAGAAGACATTCGCCCAATCTCATTCACAGCATATGGAGGAAAATTATAGTGAACCAAGAAATTTTCCTTGTATTCCCCAGCCAAGTCATCCACTAGTTGTTCGTCATCTGCAGACCCCAGTGTTGTAACCACGAGCGCTTGAGTTTCGCCCCTCGTAAAAAGCGCGCTGCCATGAGCTCGCGGTAAAACGCCAACCTCGCAGCAAATTGGGCGAACCTCGTCCAAAGCTCGGCCGTCAACGCGCTTATTGCTATGCAAGATATCTGTACGCAGGAGATCATACTCAAGTTGTTCAAAAGCTTTTTTGGCAAGATGCGCATCTTGTTCGCTTGTATTTGCTAACAATTCGTCTTTGCACGCTCCAATTGAATCATGGCGCAACAGTTTCTCTTTTATTTCAAGCGCGGCACGTAATTTCCCTTCAACGGACTGAATTACGCTCTGGCGGACTCTTTCATAATCTGCAGGAGCTTCAGGAATCGTCCATTCCGGCTTTCCTGCCGCCTTTTTCAGAGAGTCAATTGCCTCCAGAACTGGCGCGAAACTTGTGTGACCAAACCGAACCGCTTCAAGCATTAATGCTTCACTAAGCTGTTGTGCTTCGGATTCAACCATCAATACGCCGTCTTTTGTTCCTGCAACAACCAAATCTAGCTTGCTTTTCTTCAACTCTTCGGTCGTTGGGTTCAATATATATTCATCCTTTTTGAACCCTACGCGAGCGGCACAGACCGTTCCTAATACAGGAAGTCCTGCAATTGCTAGCGCTGCAGATGATCCGATTATTGCCGGAATATCTGGATTGTTCACTTTGTCGTGAGACAAAACGGTACATATAATTTGAACTTCATTCAGAAACTCAGAATGAAATAACGGACGAATAGGACGATCAATTAGCCTAGACGTGAGCGTTTCTTTATCGGAAGGCTTCCCTTCACGCTTTGTAAACCCTCCAGGAATTCGCCCTGCGGCAAATGCTTTTTCTTGATAGTGAACCGTCAACGGGAAAAAACCTGCGGATTCGTTCGGCTTTTTAGCCGCAACAACTGTACACAAAACAGTTGTACCACCATACGTAACTATAACTGCACCGTCTGCTTGCCGTGCAACGTGCCCTGTTTCCAATACAAGCGTTCGTCCCGCGAAATCTACCTGCTCTGTGTGAATCTTAAAGAATGAGTCTTTCATTTACCTTTATTTCCTTTGCATTACCTATTTTTAACTGTTCCTAACCAACCTTTATACCCATTCGAAAAAGATTCCCCAGCTCCGCCTGAGCAGCACGTGCAGTACAGCTCTTCGTGTATTCTGGTCATTCTTTTTACTATTGAGTATATTTCCTTTCCCATTTCTGTCACCTATTCCGACCACGCTAAGACAGAAATCCCCTGACGACAAACACAATTAATGCATTTGCTCGTGAATTTTCTGAAATATTATGAATGAACATCTTCTAGTTTACTTCACAGACGAAACGGACCGCGTGCCAGCAATTGATTTAAACAAATCCCACAATATTTAGCAAGCTCTGCTCAAAATGGTGGAGCGAGAGTAGACGCAAACATACTGTCTGCGCGCCCTCCGCAGAACCGAACATGCCCCAATTTACTACAGTAATACATGATGGCCGTAATGCTTGCGTTACCCTTGTCCAGACGGTGACGGAACTTCTGCAACAAGCGAGACCTTTCCAATTCCGCTGTTCGCAAGGTGAGCCATGACATCAATCACGGCAGAATATTTCAAGTTTTTATCGCCTCGAACAAACACGCATGCATCCTTATTGTTGCCGATTATTGCACGTAATTTATCGACTAACTCGTTCATTTCTACTTTCGTTTCCTGAACGAACACTTGCCCCGTTGCATCAATTGAAACAATAAGGGAATCTTCCGATTCGGTCGATTGCGGCGCAGTAGTTTGAGGCAAATCTACTTTTACCCCAACAGTTACCATCGGCGCTGTAACCATAAATATTACAAGAAGCACGAGCATAACATCAACCATCGGCGTAACGTTTACTGCGCTGTTAGGCTTGAAATCTCTGTTTTTTCTTCGCAATTGCTTCATTTAATTAGCTACGTTCTTCTAACAATTGACGCGCCACAATGGCATTAAACTCATTGCTAAATGCTTCAAGCCTGTTGGCGTACCGTGTTAAGTCGATTGATATTGAATTAAATGCAATCGCAGCGGGGATAGATGCAACAACGCCAACTGCGGTAGCGAACAAAGCCTCGGCTATTCCTGGGGCAACGGCTACAAGATTAGTACTTTGCAGCGCAACAATTCTCTGAAAGCTGTGCATTGTACCGAGCACAGTTCCAAATAGGCCGACGATTACGCCGTTAGACCCCAATGAAGCCAAGAACCCTAGGTGCCGTTCCACTGAAGCAATTTCGCGATTAATAACAAGCTGCATCACACGATCAATGCGCTGCTCAATGTTTCCTGTCCCACTTTTTGACACTGCATAGTTCCATTCTCGCATTGCCGCGCAAAACATTGACGCAAGCGGATCAGAAGCATTCCCGTTTACTCTTTGGTATAGAGATTCAAGCGAACCTGCACTCCAAAACATTTCCTCGAATTCGTCTGCAGCAGCATTTAACTGTTTTAAACGGCGTGTTTTGTTGATGATTATTGCCCAAGACCACACGCTTGCGCAGATCAGGCTAACAATAACCAATTGGACAATAAATTCTGCCCGCAAGAACAACGCCCACATTGAAGTACTGAGACTTCCTTCAGACACATGCTGCAATGTGGTTGCAGGGATTTCTGCGGCCGCTCTCACCGCGCTTTTTGCTACTTCGCTTGCCGTTACAGCACCTGTTACTACGGTTAGCGCTGCTCCCGTTACCACCCCTGCCACAGAAAACATGAATGCTCCTTACAACTTATGCCTTGCCATTGCTTGCTATAACCCAATCTGTTCAGGATGTGATAGTGCGTGATGTAACACTTCATCCAGATTCGATGCCATAACAAACGTCAAGTCATTCTTTATCTTTTCGTCAATGTCAGCTAGGTCTTTTTCATTTTCCTTGGGGATTATAACTGTTTTTATTCCTCCACGGTGGGCGGCCAGCAATTTCTCCTTTAATCCGCCAATTTCTAATACCTGACCGCGCAAGTTGATTTCACCCGTCATCGCAACATCATGTCGCACAACCATTTTCGTTAACGCCGACGTCAAAGCTGCGCATATAGCAGTTCCTGCAGACGGGCCATCTTTCGGCGTCGCCCCCTCAGGAACGTGCACGTGAATATCATGCTTTTCAAAAAAGTCTTGTGCAATGTCCCAATTTTCCGACTTCAGGCGAATATAACTAACAGAAGCTTGGATTGACTCTTTCATTACGTCTCCAAGTTTGCCCGTTTGTATGACTTGCCCTTTCCCGGATAAAATCAAAACTTCAATAAACAAAATATCTCCGCCAACTTCCGTCCACGCCAAGCCCGTAGAAATTCCAGGTTCCTTAAACAATTCGGACTTTCCAAAATTATACTTTGGAACACCACAAAATTTTTGAATGTACTCGTGATTGATTGTTATGCTAGACGCATGAGTCGTGACGATTTCCCTGACAGCTTTTCGTGAGAGTGTCGCAATTTCTCGTTCTAGATTCCTGACTCCAGCTTCTTTTGTATACGCTCGGATCAGTTCAAATATAGACGCTGGATCTATACGAAACTCTGATTCTTTCAATCCATGAATTTGCATTTGTTTCGGAACGATATGATTCATCGCTATGTGAAACTTCTCATCATCTGTATAACCAGGAATGCGAATTATTTCCATTCTGTCCAACAGCGGTTGTGGCATGTTTAGCGTATTCGCCGTAGCAAGAAACATCACTTCCGATAAATCGTAATCAACTTCGATGTAGTTATCGTTGAATGCAGAGTTTTGTTCTGGATCCAATACTTCCAGCAACGCCGACGCGGGGTCCCCACGCCAGTCATGCCCGAGTTTATCAACTTCATCCAGTAAAAATAGTGGATTGCTATGCTTGGCTTTTTTCATTCCTTGGAGAATTTTGCCTGGCATTGCGCCAATATACGTGCTTCGATGCCCACGAATTTCCGCTTCGTCGGAAACGCCACCAAGCGAAACCCGAACGAATGCGCGTCCCGTGGCCTCTGCTATAGACTTTCCAAGAGATGTCTTTCCTACTCCCGGAGGACCAACAAAGCACAATATTTGTCCTGGAAGTCGCTCAACTCTGAGCTGAACAGCCAAATACTCAAGGATTCTATCCTTAACATTCTTTAATGCGTAGTGGTCTCGCTCAAGTACTTTCTCCGCTGCGGCAAGATCTTTTTTAATTTTTGTTTTTTTACTCCATGGAATGTCTAAAAGCCAATCCAGATATGTGCGGATTACCGTATATTCAGCTGACATCGAATTCATCGAACGAAGCCTTGCCAAACGAGACGTCGCTCGTTCCCTCGCTTCCTTTGACAATTTTGTTTGTTCGATACGCTTCTCATAGGCTTTGAATTCATCTTCAGGATCTTCGGTTTTTCCTAGCTCTTTATTTATTGCTCGGATTTGCTCATTTAAATAGTACTCTCGCTGCGTTTTCTCTATTTGCTTTTTTACTCTACCGTGAATGCGCTTTTCTACGGTATAAACCTCATTTTCTGCGCGCAGCAAGCTCAAAATATCTTCCAACCGTTCAACTAAATCCTGGTTTTCCAACATTGATTGCTTTTCCTGCACGTTTATAGCCAGGCCCGCCATGATCATGTTTACGAATTCACTCGAGTCCTCAACGTTGCTGAGCATTGTGTGGAACTCTTGCGCGAACTTTGAATTTACCTTGGCGAAGCTCTCGAATTCTTTCAATATGACTCGATGTAAAACCTCCGCTTCACTCGCATTCGACACAAAGTCCGGTAACTCTTCGATCGACGTGCTTACATATCCATTAGTGTTGCGAAGCCCCATGGCCCTGACTCGGTATTCACCAGATACAAGAATTTTTACGGTTCCGTCAGAAAGCTCCAATATTTGCCTTAGCGTTCCAAGTGTTCCTACAGTGTATATGTCTGACAACTTGGGCTCATTCTCTGATGGGTGCTTCTGTGTAAGCAGCACTATGTCCCGATTCTTTCGTTCCCAAGCGGCCTTCACTGCTGCAACCGACTTCACGCGCCCAACAAACAGCGGGACAGCCATACTTGGAAATACAACAGTGTCCCTGAGAACAAGAACAGGAACATTTTTTTTATCTGCTTTTTCAGCCATAAGGTTTGGTAACGTTTCGCCTTCGTAATGTCTTCAGATTACATTAGATTTCGCGAACCTACTATCTGTAATTCTCGGACTGATTTCCCACCCCCTCATTCTGTTGGCGGAGTGTTCTCAATGCGTTGACGTTGCAGCGTCTTTGGCAGAAAAAGTTTCAGCAATTTCAGCACGTCATTCATTT
>JAISCJ010000024.1 GCA_031265645.1 Holosporales bacterium
AATGCAGATGTGCAAAATGGTGGCCTATTAATTACGTCAGAATATGGACAATCGCTTGCTGTGAAATCGTCACCTTCGGGGCTTGGCTATGGGTGGTGCCGTGTAATGGGATCCCAGGACGAGAGCGGAGTGAATTGAATAGCCGATATTCAGAGAAAGTCGTTCAGATTTTTTCAGGGGAATCGGCGTTCAATCATTAAATTAACCTGCGAAAAAGCTAGTTATAAAGTTTTAAAATATGAAATGCACGCTTCCACTCTGCCCATGCATTCTTCGCGTCCTAGGACGTTTATTACTTCAAATAAACTTGGAGAGACGTGCGATCCTGTCAAAGCAATTCTTGCTGGCGTTAAAAAATCATTTAGTTTTACACATTGCTCTTTGCAAAAGCTACGAATAAACGAGTCTATTTCTCCTTCTTTAAAAGTTACCAATTTCCGCAAAATTTCCATGAACTGCGCTAGGTATACTAAGGAACTTTCGTTAAGGCGCGTTTGTAAATTTGTTTCACTAAAAATTTCATCAAAGCTGGGGCGTTCAAGGTAAAACGATGCACTATCAGCTAATTCGTTGATAGTCTTTGCTCGTTGTTTTAGCCCCGTCATTCCACTAAAAACTCTGTCAGTAAACTTATCGCTTTTCAGCAATGGGTAGATTAAATCGAATAGCCGCTGATTTTCTGATTGCCTGATGTAGTGCCCGTTTAGGTTCAACAATTTTTGCAAATCGAAACGTGCAGGAGAACGCCCAACATCACATACGTCGAACCACTCAATCGCTTGCTGGGTGGAAATTATCTCATCATTTCCATGTGCCCAGCCCAATCTCAGCAAATAATTTCTCATCGATTCAGGAATAAAACCTGCCTCTTTATATTGCTCCGCACCGAGTGCGCCGTGGCGTTTGGACAATTTTGCGCCATCTGCTCCATGTATCAATGGAATGTGCGCAAATTCTGGCACGGCCCATTTGCAAGCCTTAAACAGGTGGTATTGCCGAAACATGTTGGTCAAGTGATCATCACCTCGAATCACGTGGGTTATGCCCATGTCGTGGTCATCAACGACGACCGACAACATGTATGTTGGCGTCCCGTCAGCGCGCAGCAAAACCATGTCATCCAGTTGGGAATTTTCTAACTCAACTGTTCCTTGGACCATGTCGTTGATGATGGTCTTGCCGACCTGCGGTGCCTTAAACCTAATTACCGGATTTATTCCTTTTGGCGGAGTCTCTTCGCAATTGCGCCAGTACCCGTTGTAACGTGGAGGCAACCCATTCGCCATTGCATCAGCTCGCATTTGCTCCAGCTCTTCTTTTGAGCAGTAACAACGATAGGCGAGCCCCTCTTTTACCAATTTATGCGCAACTTCAGCATGGCGATTCGCTCGAGCAAACTGGAAAACTGGAGGCTCGTCCCAATCCAATTCCAACCACTTTAAACTGTCAAAGATTGCGTTGATCGCTTCTTGAGAAGAGCGTTCCCTGTCTGTGTCTTCTATTCGCAATAAAAATTTGCCGCCTGTGTGGCGCGCGTATAGCCAGTTAAACAGCGCAGTTCTTGCACCGCCAATGTGCAAATATCCTGTTGGGCTTGGCGCGAATCTTACTACGACAGGCATTGTCTCCTCTTTTTTGAATGCGTATAACTGCGCATTCTGCTATTTGCAAAGGTTCTTGCTTGATAGTAACACACATTTTTGTTTGAAATGTTTGTGCTTAAAAAAACTTTAAAACAAGATAATGCAAACGCCCATTAAACAGCCAAGTGCAACACTAGCAATCTTCAACTAGATTCGCCCATAACACAGCCAACCGCAACAAATGAACTATTTTTCCTATCTATTTTTATCCATATAAAATCCTCTAATTCTTCACTAAAAAAACTCCCAAAAACTCTACCTTTATTTATATTTCTTCCCCATCGTCACTCTCCAAACGCCCTCAAACATGTGGATCAGCAACGCTAATCCACATGTTGCACTTCGCTTCTAAATTGATGCACGCCAATAAATAAAAATAATTCTCTTGCGAAACACACAAGAATACGCCATCTACACTCTTACATCACACCAAACAAAGAGGGCCTCACCTATTTCTAGATGAAGCCATCTCAAAAACTCAAATGAACCATAACTATTCACACGCCCCAACTGAATACCAAGATCTCTTCAGTGTATAGCCTGCAATAAAACCTCCCCCCCTATTCAATACCTCAACATCCTCAACAGACAACCCCGCACACCTGCCAATTCACATGAAGGCCTTCTGCCAACATTGCAATCGCAGTTTTCTGAGCTTTCTTCGCTTCACCCTCAGCTTTTCCAGTGCATCACTCTCAGGAACCTTGTCCCCCAAATTAGCCACTTCACGATACGCAAAATTTTTCAAACTCTGTTGATCTACAAAAAGAATCATGCTAGCTATATGAATAATGCTATAATTAGACGTAGTGAGGATACAAGCAATATGGAAACCCCGTGGACAATTTACTAGACCCCAAGCTTGATTATATCTTCAAAAATATTTTTGGAGTGGATAGCTATAAACATCTTTTAATTTCCTTTTTGAATTCCCTGTTAAAAGACATTCCTCCTATTAAAGAATTAGTTCTGACAAACACAGAGTTCCCCAAAATTTTTAGAGATGACAAGTCCTGTCGCCTAGATGTGCGCGCAACCTGTCCCGATAGAACGGAAATAGATATCGAAATTCAGATAAAAAACACAGGCGAAATTGCTGAGCGAGCACTTAATTATGGATCGAATATGTTGCCGACAACAATTTGCGTGAATGAATCGTACGCTGCAGCGAGGGTTATAGGAATTTGGATTCTTGGTGAAAATGTAACGGATCGTCCGGATCCAGTAAATGATGCATACATGACGTTTCAACCAACAGCCAATGCTTCATACGAAATTATGGTTAAAACCATGAGGCTCGTTTTTGTTGAGTTAGAAAAGTTCAATCCGGAGAATGCGGATGCACGAGATCTTTTGACTGCATGGTTAGCGTTTTTAAAGAATCCAGCCTTGCTGAACGAAACTTTTTTAAGGATAAAAGAAATTCAAGACGCAATGGATCGGCTAAAATATATTAGCGCAGACAAAGAAGTTCGAGCCAATGCAGACTCGCGATTAAGAGCGATTAACGACAGGAACAGCGAACTTACGGTTGCAACGAAGAAAGGAAGAGAAGAAGGCGCGATTGCGAAAGCGAGAGAGTCTGCTATTAGGATGTTAAAGAAAAACGTCTCGTTAGAAGACATATCTGACTTTACTGGCCTTTCCATTGAAGAGGTCCAGTTGTTGAAGAAATAAGAAGGCATTTAAAACTCAGTCAAACGACCATTAAACAGCCAAGTGCAACACTAGCAATCTTCAACTAGATTAAGTCACGCGAAAAAAGTTAACCTTATAAAGCAAAAAACGAGGTTAACATGCAAAAAAGCTATTCCCACGTGACT
>JAISCJ010000040.1 GCA_031265645.1 Holosporales bacterium
GAGCTCCTCACAACGTATATGAATTCCCAAATTCTCGCTTCGTTGCAGAGTTTATCGGCAGCGTTAATATATTTGACGGCGTCGTAGTTGAGGACGAATTTGATCATGTGCTGATCGAATCCCCGGAAGCTAATTGCCTTATTTACGCAACTCATGCAGGCGCAACGCCTGTTGGGTCTAATGTATCTGTTGCAATTCGCCCCGAAAAAGTAATGATGTCGCAGACTCCGCCAGCAGGAAATCGTAATTGCACGAAAGGAATAGTGCGAGAAATCGCATACCTTGGAGACATGTCAATATATTACGTTGAACTTCCGTCTGGCGTGCACGTTCAATCATCTTTGCCAAATTTATTACGTTTGTCAGAGCGAAATGTTACGTGGGATGATGAAGTATATTTGTTTTGGAGAGCAGAGAATGGAATATTGCTCACTGCTTAAGAGGGGAGAAACGATGCGAGGCTTAGCGTGTTAGGTCATATGAAACACATATTGAGGTTGCGTGCATGGCGAAAGACTGCTCAGCGGGTTCAGTCTAAGGTCCGATTTCAATCAATCATCATAAGCGCACCATTTGCGTGGAGCTTTTTATTCATACTCGTTCCCTCGTTGTTGGTGCTAAAAATTAGCCTCGCTAAGTGTCGTTTAGGGTTACCGCCATTCACTGAGCTATTGCAACAAGCTGATTCTTATTTGTATAACGTCGCAATCTACTTTGGAAATTATTTGGCGCTTGCATCTGATTCGTTTTACTTTTCTGTTGTTTGGTCGTCTTTTTTGATGGCCGCCGCATCAACGGTTGTATGTTTAGTCATAGGATATTCGATGGCGTATGGCATCAGCCGCACGCCTAAGCGCTATCACATTATATTGATTTTACTAATTGTGCTTCCGTTCGCAACTTCGTTCTTAGTCCGTGTGTATGCTTGGATGAGCTTGCTAAACACTCACGGCATCATCAACACTTTGCTTTTGAAAATTGGATTAATAAATGAACCTTTGCGTTTATTGGACAATAACTATGCGGTTTGCTTAGGAATGGTGTATTGCTACTTGCCGTTCATGATTTTGCCGATTTACGCAACTTTAGACAAAATTGATCAATCGTACATCGAAGCGTCTTCTGACCTTGGCGCAAGTAAATGGCAGTCTTTTTGGAGCATAACTCTGCCAATATCTATGCCTGGAGTTTTGGCAGGGGCATCTCTTGTTTTTGTTCCAACGCTCGGAGAATTTGTCATTCCAGAATTGTTGGGTGGCTCAAAAACAATGACCATCGGACAGACAATTTGGTGCGAATTTTTTAACAATCGAGATTGGCCTTTGGCATGCGCGATTGCGGTGTTGATGATGTTTTCATTCGTGTTTTATATAATTTTATCAAAAATATTGCCGAGTTTTACAAAGACAGAAAATTAGTTTGTTGCCGGATTATTTGGGCGCCAAAGTACGTTTATATTTATTTTCGTTTTTAATAAATTATTAAAGGAAAATATGTTGACTTGTTAACCATTTATCGGCGAGGATTGTATGTAGTAGTGCGGTGAAGGAAGCATAGGATTATAAAAAGCCCCTGGGTGGGTGGGGGCTAGGGATGGTAGCCTAGCACAAAAAGGTAAAAAAACTATTAACGGAAAATTTGGACAAACTGGCGGCCTATTCCCTTCCCTCCATTTTAAAGGCTTTCTATTATTTTCGCCAACCCTACGTTTATAGTTCCCATGAGGTGCTTGTTTATGATTTTTACGGATTCGCCTCTAAATTCAGCGAAGTTGCTCGAAAATTTTTTCAAAGATTTTTACTATGAATTGCTTAAATGCAAAGAATTAGCGTTACGCACGACTCGTTTAGATGCAGAGCTTGAACAGCAGAATTCTAAAAAGCCTGAAGAAGATGTCCAAAAAACGGATGAACTTACTGAAAAAGAAAACACTACCTCCCCGGCAAACGCCAATCAGCATCCTCTATTCGCTCACAAAATCGAAAACGTTCCAGTCCATGCGATTAAAGCCGCAGACGAGATTCAAGAAAGACTGAAAAAAGTTTGGGGAGAACAAACCAGCAAAATCGTGCATTTACTTGATCAAGCGGATTCGTTTCAATTCAAAGACGCACAATATGCAATGGTATCTCTGGCGGATGAAGTGTTTCTCACTCTGCCTTGGAGCGGTCAGCAATTATGGCAAAAGTATTTGCTTGAAAGCCAAATCTTTAAATCGCAATCAGCGGGAACTCAAGTTTTTCAAAAAATGGATGATCTATTGTCAAAATACGATCCTTCGAAAAGAAGCTTAGCTACCGTTTACCTTTATGTCCTTGCTCTCGGGTTCAAGGGAAAGCTTCGGGATGCGCAAAATCAATCGGAGATAAAAACATACGAACGCAGGTTATACGCCTTTATTCACGGAAAAAATCCATCAATAAAAGAATATGGACTAAACAAGTTGATGCCTGAATGCTACGAGCGCACCATTGTTTCGGATCTGCCATTAAGACTTCCAAATGTAAAATTTTGGACACTTGTTTTTGTATCAATCGTCTTGCTATTCGTTTTCTGCTCATTTGCTGTTTGGAATCAAGTTGCGGGTGGAATATCACGAACGTTGAGTCACATTTTTGAACAATTTCAAATATTTTTAGTGGAGAACAATTAATTGTGTCCTATTCAGCACTTCTATCCTATTCAGCACTTCTACAGGAGTAGCGATTCCAGTTTTCTGCTGTGGCTTGTCGCAGTTTCGGGTTGGCGCTTATTTCACTCAAAAACACGGGTTTGCGTCAGGTTTTCGCAGCTTGTGTATTTGAATTTTGCCAAATTTCGGGCAAGCGCTTTTCCCGATAATTATGAACATTCTCATATTAACCTTCCAATAATGTCTGTCGATCTCCAGAATTAATTATCGACAAACGCATAGCTTTTACGTACACTACTCTGACGGACTGGGACAGACATTATTGGAAGGTTAATATATCTCAGTCCTGTAATATATGAGAATGTTCATAATCCTGTGTTTCATATGGGAGCCCTATATCTTGTCCTGCTAAAATGACGGTGTAAGCGCCTTTGATTTTTTCAATTGTGGCGTTTTTGATACAATCGCTCATACGTTTTTGATACAATCGCCCAATGGATTCGTTTATTTAGCGCCGTTTTAGCGGTGCTGTTCGAGGATTTTTATGGAGAGATTTGCCAATAGAGGGCACAATGAACTTCGGCCAATTTCTCTTGAGCCTGGATATGTGAAGAATGCGGCTGGATCATGTTTCGTCAAATTTGGAGATACGCACGTGCTGTGTGCCGCAACGGTTGAAGATAAGGTTCCTCCGTTTTTGCGAAACACTGGACGTGGGTGGATTAACGCAGAGTACGGTATGTTGCCCTGTGCAGCAAATGAACGTGTGGAGCGTGAAGCTGTCAAAGGTAAGCAATCCGGACGAACACAAGAAATCCAACGACTTATTGGCCGAGCATTGCGAGCATCTTTGGACCTAGCGGTGTTAGGCGAACGCCAAATTAAAATTGATTGCGATGTTATTCAGGCCGATGGAGGCACCAGAACAGCAAGCATTTCTGGTGGATTTGTAGCACTTGCATTTGCCGTACAATCCCTTTTAAAGCGGAGAAAAATTAATAAAAATCCAATCGTTCGGCAGATCGCAGCCATTTCCTGCGGGCTTGTTGACGGGCATGCTTTGCTAGATTTGGACTACGCAGAAGACTCTACTGCCGAAGTAGATGCCAACTTTGTTATGGATGATAATTTGGATATAATAGAAGTGCAATCTACTGCTGAGCAGCGTCCTTTTTCAAAACAGACGTTGAGTACGCTCTTAGAACTAGCCGAGAAAGGAATAAAAGAAGTTTCCAACGCTCAGCGCACGCTGTTTTCCTGATGTTGACATATAGAACCTGTGTTCATGGCTTTTTTTAATGAGGATTTTCAATGAAAAAAGGACCACATAACCGCAGAGTACTTAGCGTACTCGAGGATTCGAGCATCGAATTGACGTAGCAAATATTAAGCTTCTACTAATGTCTGTCTATTCTTGCCGTTAATTTATGTTAATTTTTCAAGCTGGCGAAGATAGACATTAGTCGAATGTTAATACCATTCAAAAAAAGCCATGAATACAGGTTCTAACAAATCATGGGACTGTTGAAACCTACCCAAATTCGGGAACAGATCCCTCGGAAAACCAAGGGTTTGACGACGCTGTCGACGATAGGTTTCAACAGTCCCATCATGCGCTCAACATTCGGGTTTGCTTCGCACTGTCTAATGCTGCACGTAGTTTGTTACACACAGCATGTTGCTCGACTAGAGAAATGTGTATTCGTTTGCTAGAATCACCGCGGGAGAAGCTTTGGTACATTTAGCAATGAAGGATATACTCACTTTTAAGTTAATTGTGTGCGGTAGCATAGTCTGTGCCTCAGCATTGTGCGAAGGAAAAGGTACAGAGGAGGAGCCAGCCATGGTTAAAAAGGAAACAAGAAGCAAGGGCGTGCCAGAACGTGATGCTGGTGATAAAAAGCGTGCTCAACAAGATAACCCCTCGCCTGATTCGATTGCGAGCTCGTCGGCTCCTGTTAAAAAGTCGACTGCTGCAAGAAACTTTCGCCCGGTTCCATCAAAAAGTAACATTCCGGACTTTAAGCTTGATATTCGCGAAATAAAAACAAAATTGCCTAATACAATATGGTATATCCCATCTGATTTGCCTATTGTCCTGATTAGCATAGGCTTTAAGAATGCTGGCTTCAAAAACGTGTTGCCGATTCACCCAAGTTTACCGTGTTTTATATCTTCAATGTTGGATAAGGGCGCAGGAAAATATAATCAGCTGGAATACACCAAGCGTCTGTATGACAACGGTGCGAGTTTATCTTTTTCCGTTGGGCCAGACAACGCTGCAGGCACGCTTTGGGCTCCAGCAGATTCATATAAGAAACCTCTAGAACTAGCGATTTTGGCTTTAACTAATCCGCGTTTGCCAGAAAATGAGCTAAAAAAAGCGAAAGAGTGCGCGCTTATTGATATTGAAGAATCGCTGAAAGTTCCAAAGGTCCTACTGCGAGATGCTATGAACAAGCTGTATTATCCTAAGGGGCATCCATACCGCCACAGCATAGATGAGACGAAAACCGATATTCCGTTGGTTAAGACTAATGATATTCGGAAATACTTAAAATTTTTGTCTCAGTCAAACGCGTGCGTAATCATTTTAGGACCGAGAGAAAAACAGGGAGAGATTGTCGCTGAGGTCGTTCAGCAACTACAAAAGCTTCCACAAGAGGGCGCTCCCACAGTGTCGGGGGCGTTTCAGCGAAATCAAGATTTAACCGACACGCATGTCGCGTTTGATGTTCCACAGTCAATTATTATTGCAAGAACAGATGGTTTTACAAAAGCTGATCCGGAATATTTCCCAAAGAAAATGGCATTTTGGGTTTTAGCTCAATCGTCTATGACTTCAATGGTGTTTCAGCATATTCGGGAAACGCATGGACTGGCTTACTATTGTGGCGGACAGCTGATAAAAACTGACATGGATAATTATATCCAGTTTATTATCGGAACAAAGAACGAATCTGCTGGCGATGCGAAGCGCGAGTTGTGCGCATTGTTCACGAAAGTTGGACAGGACGGCATGACGAAAGGGCAATTTGAAACAGGAATGCAAGAGATGCTCGGAGGCTTGGTCGTAGGGCTTGACTCGTCGGGAAGCCAAGTCGGGTTTGCTCAAGATTTGCGCATGGATGGTTATTCCGCTGAAGAGGTGAAACGTTTTTCGTTTAACATTGCTGGCGTGACTTATGAACAGTCTAATCGCGCACTAAAAGAGTTGTGCAAAACATTTGTAAAGAAAGGCCAGTTGGTATTTGGATCTGTCGGGAAAACGGTGAAAGCTCATGCATAAATTAACATCTATCTCATTAGGATTTTCAATGTTCTCGTT
>JAISCJ010000107.1 GCA_031265645.1 Holosporales bacterium
GGCAACAGCACAGGATTTCAACGAATCATGACACTACTCGCTCTGAGTATAATAAACAATGATGAATCTAGCGCGTTCTGTTACGGAGCTACAAGCATTGCGATTAAGCAAATTAGAGATGAATACGAGGACGTCGCGATCCAACAAGAGAACAAGCTGAGTATTAAATTTCACTTTCCTTCTTTAAAAAGTAGTACTATTTTGCACGAATCCATGCATTGTTTCCACCATATGCTTTTTGGTTTTGTTTCCCACGTTTTTCGCAGTGCATTTTACAATTACAGCATTATGAACGCGACTCACTCTGATTTTATAAAGGTATTCTATCCGCTACTATCCAACAATGGAGGTGAGAACGAAATTCATAGGATTGTGCAAGCCAATTTAAGTAGACTAAAAAGGACTAGGAATTTTAATCAAAAAATACTAAAAGTATGTGCTAGCCTCATACGAAATGGATTTGGCTCCGTCGTTTTTGAAGAATATATACGTCAATTGCAACAAAATCCAGAATCGACACTATCTTTAAGCGATTTACAAAAAGATGACTATAGCATAGCCAGAATTGTGTCGACATATCTCATTGCGTTGATTGAAAAAGATGGTAGCAATAAAACAAATTGGACAAATGCTTACGAAATTCTGACAATTATTGGACAAATTCCTATTCAAGTACATAATAGCACTTTTACGATAACAGACAGGCATAATGAACTTATTTATAAGATGAGATTATTTGGGAATACTTGGAATGCTATATTTAATTCGGAGAAATCCACCCAAGACCGTTTTTTTAGACGACATCTAATGTTTGGTGAAAAAGATACAGGCTCAATGTGGGAAGAACAGCTAAACTATAGTTGGAAGAAGCTTTTTGGACTATTTGAAGCGAACGAGATACATATAAAAAATGAATTTTTTCAAAAAAATCCATTTAATAAGCCTTCTGATTTATTACACACGGTCGTATCTGATTTAGAGCAAAGCGAAGTGGATTTTTCTCAAGGCTTAGGTATTTTACGTGATGTTCTCTCTGCCCAAACATACGAAGAATGGCAATGTTTTGATCCCATAAGCGAATCTGAGAAGGCTTTAGGTTTTATTCCGAACATTGATGCACGTAAAGTGTCGACGGCTATGCGGAAAGGTAATTGGCGCGAGTATAAAGGGCTTATTGACGAAATATTTAATGATTACGAGAGATCTTGCAAGTTCATACAAGATATTAGGTTTTGGAAAGTTGGGAACTTTGGATGGAAATATGCGAAAGAACTAATAGCAAAGAATATCTCTGCGGATGACAAAATGCAACTGATTGGACGAGCGGTTGTTCGCAACCCAGAAGTTGCATCAGATGTATTACATTGTTCCTCTTTAGGAGAGATCGCTTTAGCAGGAGTTTTTCATGGAATTATCCGGCTAGCAAATATTTGGCGTCTAACAGCAGATGATTCGGAACGAAAAAATGTAATAAAAGATATTGGAACGATTTTAGATTGCCTTAGGGACTCTCCAATTGATCGTTTTGTCAAAGCTTCGGTAGCACATAGATATGATTTTGTAAATGATTTGATAAAAGAAATCTCTTTCATGAGCAGAGAAGATATTTCATACTTATTTACAAAATTGTTTGCTATATACCCATTTTCGTTTAGATTATTCAGTCCTCTGAATCTGTTTATTGGGCAAAACGCTATTCAACCGTTCTCAATGCTGGATTATTTGCCAGCCGATAAACGCATGCAGTGCGAATCGATCATGCAGGAATGGTCCGAGTTCGACGAAACAGACAAAATTAATACATTACGTATGGTGGATTATAGTAGTGCAGACCCACTCTTTTCTGGATACACACTGTTGCATTATGCAGCTTCGTTGAAAGAGCCCCCAGCATTCCTAACGCAACTTGCTAATGGAATCGATTCATTTTCAGAAAATAATAAAGAAGACATACTATACATTATCACCTGTGGTGATCTTAACTCTCCTCTTCGTACGGTCTTCAGTATTGCATTGAGATTTGATCGGCAAGATTCTATAAGTATTCTGTGCCAAATCTTAAACAAAATATTTAAATCTTCCACAAATAGTACAATTAAAGCAAGGTGCCGCCAATTTAAATCAGACGTTTTACGCAAAGTGTACGATTCGTCGACTCGTGATATAATTGTTGGCGAAACACGCGATATTAGTTTAGAAGACACAAACTAAGACGTTTCCTTTGCTAACTGATATTTTCGAATGACTCTCTACGGCAGTAATTAAAAACTGCGGGAACTCACAAAAACCGTTCTATGTAATTGAGTCATTCGCTATCACGATATTAACATTCCATTTATGTCTGTCTCAATACAGCAAGGATTTATACGTCAAGGCTAGATATTCGCCGACATTAAATCCTATGGATAGACAGACATGAATGGAAGCTTAATATTATGCTTCTCATATGTTATGACCCATAACACGACTAGACTATAGCTGCGCGCCAAAACATGATATAAATAAAGTAGAAGAGTCCGTTTCAAAGAAAAAAGGGAATATGTTTAATAAAATTATGTTTAAGATTTGTTTACCACTAACTATGGCTTTTTTAGCAATGAATGTTGGGATGAGCTCAGGGTCGTATCGTCCGAATCCTATCGATGGTATATCTGGCTTTCTTTTGAAAATAAGTCCACAGGAAGAAGAAGAAACAGACTGTTCCTATGCGCATGTTTTCGTGAAAGGAGTCCCGTACATGATCGTATTAGACGGTCCAGAAGAAAACTTAAAAATCGAATCACCAAAAGCAGCCGTTACTCGACTAAAGGATGAAGACGTATTAACAATCAGGAACATAGTAGGAAAATTCTCTCCAAGTGAGAAAGAGTTAATACTGCTTGGTCCCGTTATGCAGTGCGTAGAAACAGCGAAAGGGAATAACGACATTTCGCAACAAGTGCTACCTCTTAATATAACATCAAAGGCAAACGTCGTCGATGTGTTCAATCTTGCTGGATTTTGTGTCAAGGGGACATACGCACCGGAAAACGTTGAGCCGGCTCAATGGTTTTTAACTTGCAGGGCTACAAGTCTGACTATGATCCCTTTTTGGCTAAAACAGTTAGCTAAATGCTACAAGGACGGCGTCGGCACTACTCCAAATGTTATATATGCAGACGCTATAAATTTCGTCGCTTCAAGAATTTCGACGACGGGCCTGGAAAGGAAGCTGTCTACTGAGCAGCAGCTTATGCAATTTGCGAATGGAAGAGGAAGTGCATTCGACCTTAAAAACTTCTATGAGAGAGAAGTTCATTCAATAAATAAGGATTCTCTCCGTTTAGTTTTAGATGCGTTGTTATCTCATCGCAATAACAAAGAAATCGCTCAGATTTTATTTACGGATTTTCAATCACAGTTGAATCAAGAACAACTTGCAGGCACATTAATAGCGATGAAGGATCCTCACTATGCTTATAATATGGTCCAATTAGGTTTGGCGTTTCGGCAGAAAGCTATCGATTCTGAAAAAAGTGAAGCGAACTCGTTGTTAAATTACGCGTATAAACTCATTGCATCTGCGGTACATCTTAAATACGAAGCTGCTATTCCCCTGTTGCTTCCAACAGCGTTATGCCGCCGTGATATATTAGACGATAGTCTGTTAGCCAATGTTCGCGTTACACTAGGTTCCATCTCAGACCATCCATGCTCCGTCATTCAAAGGCTTTTTTATAAACTGTACTTTGGGGTTGGACCTGAACTGGACCAGCTGTGCTGTCTCGCAACACTTCAATCCGCTCCTGAAGGAAATCTTGTGCAATCATATTGTAATATGCTCAATAATCCAGGTTTTGTTATTGAAGCCTCAAGGCTATACGAATTAGCGCAGGACGAAAAAAAGGAAAAAGCTCTATGGCAGCAAACGCCCAATGCAGAAATTTTATGCGAATTCTTTGCACAAATGGGTTTTACCGTGAACGAAAAAATCCCTAATTCGCTATCAGAGTATGGGTTTGCTTTTAACCCTGCAGCCCAAACAGGGCAGGAGGACACGCCACAATTTGTCATTGCACCAGGCGTTTAATAATTGCGTTGAAAAAACCTTCTTTGGGGCGTGTACGTGCGCGTCCCAAAAATCTTTTTTAAATATTAAGTTTTCATTTATGTCTGTATCCATTGATCTTTAAGCTGCTTTTCAGATTAGAGCTATATAGGAACCAAAATTAATGGAAGGTTAAGACTAGAAAACTAAAAGGCCCTGCAAAAAATGCTGTCCTGCCTAAAAAGAATTTTTCTCCGTGGTTGCAGATGTGATCATCTTGAGTATGTCCTTGTGTAAGGGTTCGTTGCTTGCAACCACTCCGTTCATCCAAGGCGATGCGCTTCCACCGGCCTCGCGAACAAGCACTGACCCCGCCGCAGATGTCCACAGCGGTGCGCCTGCTTCAAAAAAAGCATCCAAGCGTCCAGCTGCAACAAACGCTAAATCTAATGAATTTGCACCAAGATGACGAAATGCGTGGACTTTGCTTAAAATCATTTTCAAGCATTGTGCTGCGCGCTCCATTTTCCCAAAGCCAAACGGTGAACCAAGTCCGATCAAGGCAGATTCTAGAGTTCGACGTCCAGATACGCGAATCCTTTGATTATTGAGAAATGCCCCTTTGCCTTTTTCTCCCCAAAATAATTCTGAGGTAATCGGATTATGCACTACACCTGCAATTGGTTCTCCGTGGTGCTCTATTGCAACAGATATTGAAAAATGTGGAATTCCATGCAAAAAGTTAATCGCGCCGTCCAATGGATTAATGATCCACCTAAATCCACCGTTTTGATCAAACTTAGACCGCGGGCTCGCTGCCAATATTTCGCCACGTCCTTCCGTCAAAATATCGTACTCTGGGCGTGCAGCAGACAAATCTTCGAGCAATATATGCTCAGCTCGTTTCGCTGCAGTTAAAGCAAACAAGCTAAGGCTTTTTGATGAAACTTGTAGCTTTTCCAATTCTCCAAAGTCACGAACCAAAACACGCGCAGCCTTTTGAATCGCTAAAATCGTGACATTTACAGCCGCTGACGACCGATTAGAAATGCTCAGCATAATTAATTATTCTTTTGCTCGCTCTACGTAGGTTCCATCTGCAGTGTTTACAACAACGCGCATACCGGAATCAATGTGCTGTGGCACCATAATTCGAACGCCATTATCCAGCACAGCCGGCTTATATGATGAACTTGCGGTTTGTCCCCTCACAACAGGGTCCGCTTGCTCAATTGTTGCAATTATAGTTGCAGGCAATTCCGCGTTAAGATATTGGCCCTCGTGCGACATAAGCTTTACGATCATTCCGTCCTGCAAGAACACAGCAGCGCTGCCAATAATGTTGCGATCTACATAAACTTGGTCGAACGTATCTTGGTCCATAAACACAAAGGAGTCGCCTTCTGCATACAGATATTGATAGTGCTTTTCATCAAGGTATATGCGCTCGATCTCTCCAGCAGAGCGGAAACGCTCATTTAGCTTGGTTCCTTCCAGAACGCTCTTCAATTCTGCTTGGATGTATGCGCCTCCTTTTCCAGGTTGAACATGCACCATTTTAACTACAACCCATAAGCGCCCTTGATGTTCGACGACGTTGCCGACCCTCATTTCATTTACGCCAATCTTCATATGATCGCCCTCTATTTATTGGGATAGCGGAAGAGGGACTTGAACCCCCGACACGCGGATTATGATTCCGCTGCTCTAACCATCTGAGCTACTCCGCCACGAAACACTTTAATATACCGACGAGGCATGGATTGTGTCAACTAACGCACAGCTAGTTAGACAAAGAAACTTAAAACTACATTCGCGTTTTTTCAACTAATCAAACAGCGCAGAATCATCCATATACAAACAAAGCATTACTTATAATGTACTCTAAAATTTACGTAGCAGACGAAGGAGTAATTACAGCTTCCGTCTCCACTGTATTGTTCGTCTTTTCCGTTTTAGGTAAAGAATTGATATCAGTCAAAATAACTACGGACGTTTGTAGTAGTTCAGCAGCTTTTGGGTTTTTGTTGTATTTCTTACATAAATTCACCCACTCAACTATCTCATCTGCGTCTTGAGGAACTTTTTTTTCCATTACAAGAATCGACAGATTGATTGCGGCCTTTAGCGCTAAATCCGGTTCCGATTCACAGCAATTATTTATGCATTTTCTATAGTAGATTGCCGACTTGTCGTACTGTTTCAGTTTATTGAAGGTTAGTCCTACGTTATATTCTGCCTCTCGACAACCAGTTTCAGCAGCTTTTGCAAAATATTGAGCAGCTTTTAAAAAGCATTCTTTTGCCTTTTGATACTCTGATGTGCTTTCTGCTTGTTCGCCAAGAGTAAAATAGGCTGCTGCAATTTGGTTTAACGCAGCAGCACTTCCTGGCTGTAGAAACTGTTCGAATACAGTCAACGCATGTTCTAGCGCTTCTGCAGATTTGGACTTTCCCCCTGAAGGGGCAGCCAATCCTTCCGTGAAGTTCAAGGCGATTAACAAAACTGAAACAATAGCCTTATCGTAAACGTTCCACATGCAACCCCCCCAAATAAAATGTAACTCCGCTCGTTCATTACAAATGACGACATCACCGTTCACGTCAGTATAAGATAAATTTGCTGATCAATGCTATAGCACCAAATAAATGGGGGACCCACATGAAACTCCGGTTTATTAACATTCCACTAATGTCTGTATCCGCCAGATTAAAAAATTAACATAATTTAAAAACAAGAATCGATATACATTAGTCGAAGCTTAATATTATCGCCGTCGCATTTACCCTGTACGTTCAAACAATCGTTCAATGTCCTTGCGCAATAATTTTACGTAAGTTGGGCGCCCGTGATTGCACTGCCCAGATCGGGGGGTCCCCTCGATTTGCCGGAGCAGCGCGTTCATCTCAGCTTCATTCAACGGGTGATTCGCACGAACACTGTGATGGCATGCGTACGTTGCAAACATTTTATGTATGACTTCTAGCAACGATGATTTGCTTTCACGATCGGATATCTCACCCACTATGTCACATACCAATGCGGAAACATCTAATGATTCGCATATCTTTGGGATCGCGGATATTGCAACGGAGGGCGAATCGGCGGCTTGATCGTCGGCATTTATAGCACATTCGAATCCAATCGCACGCAAGCATTTTACTGAATCGTCGACGCAGATGTTAATGATTTTTGGCAGCTCAACGCAAATCGGAAACATCACTCGTTGAGTCGGCCCGTTCCATATCACATTGCCTGCATCGTCCAGCGTTAAGCACTGATCAATTTGCTCATATACAATACGTTCATGAGCGGCGTGCTGATCAATGAGAAACATTTCATTG
>JAISCJ010000109.1 GCA_031265645.1 Holosporales bacterium
AGCAGAAGAAAGCGCTGAAGCTGCAGCAGAAGAAGGGACAGACACTGCCGCAGAAGAAGGCGCTGAAGCAACAGCAGTAGATGAGCCTGTGGCGGAAGATACGACGGAGGCAGCTGCAGAACCAGAAGAAGTGACCGAAATAGCACCAGAGGAAACAACAGATGCTGTGCAAGAAGAAAGCCCTGAAGCAGCACAAGAAGAAAAGGAGAAAAACTCTGAAGCTTCGCAAGAAGTCGCTGCAGAGCTAGAAGACAAAGCAGAATCAGCAGCAGAAGAAAGCGCTGAAGCTGCAGCAGAAGAAGGGACAGACACTGCCGCAGAAGAAGGCGCTGAAGCAACAGCAGTAGATGAGCCTGTGGCGGAAGATACGACGGAGACAACTGCAGAACCAGAAGAAGTGACCGAAACAGCACCAGAGGAAACAACAGATGCTGTGCAAGAAGAAAGCCCTGAAGCAGTACAAGAAGAAAAGGAGAAAAACTCTGAAGTTTCGCAAGAAGTCGCTGCAGAGCTAGAAGACAAAGCAGAAACAGCAGCAGAAGAAAGCGCTGAAGCAACAGCAGTAGATGAGCCTGTGGCGGAAGATACGACGGAGGCAGCTGCAGAACCAGAAGAAGTGACCGAAATAGCACCAGAGGAAGCTGTTGAAGCTGCAGCAGAAGAAGGGACAGACACTGCAGCAGAAGAAGGCGCTGAAGCAGAACCAGAAGAAGTGACCGAAACAGCACCAGAGGAAGCAGCTGAAGCTGCAGCAGAAGAAGAAACAGACACTGCAGCAGAAGAAGGCGCTGAAGCCGCACCAGAAGAATACGGTATGTGACGACAACGGAGGAAAAAAATGGTAGATTACGTATCCGCGGTTCGCTATTCCTTAGATGAAATGGTGTTACAGATTTTTCTGCTGAGGACAGAGATTAGTGGAAGCGTTAATATTCACATGTCATCTGTTCTCAGATTTTGACCTGTTGAAATTGTAGCAAGCTCCAAAAGTAGCACATACACTATCGGCCAAAAAGAGACGCCATCTGCGTATTTTTTTAAAAATGTTGCTAAAGGAGGGGCACTTACAATATTTAATCCAACTCCCACAACTGCAAAAGTTTTTACAATTTCGATTAATACACCGCTAACTTTTTCTTCGTTTATTAATACATCATTTGGCCACTTCATGAAAAAGTTGAGATTTTGATTACTGTTGCGATTGGTGGAGCATGCCCATTTTACTGTGCGAAAAACGGCCAATCCTGCGGATAATGATAATTGCTCCGTGTTTGGTTCGTCAACCAATGGAATGACTGCCGACAAAAAAATATTTCCATCCAAAGATACCCAGGAGCGACCTTTTGTTCCACGCCCTCTCTCCTGCTGCCGACATAAAATTGCGTGAAACGACAAATCTTCTCCTTGTCGAAGTCGTCGTGTCGCAACAGTGTTTGTGCTTTCCAATTTTTCATGCATCTCTATTACAAATGGGAACATTTTTAACTCATAAGCGTTGAAAGATTAAGCTTCTACTAATGCCTGTATCCGCCGGCTTAAAAAAAATTAACATAATTTAAAGGATAAGAGTCGACAAACATTAGTATAAGCTTAATATTTCAGGGCAAGATCCCTGCAAAGCAAAGGTTTTATTCTGTGTGTTTCATATGGGATATGTACATCCACCTAAACTGGCAGCGGCACTACAGTTGGACTTGTAAACCCAAAAAACTTGTTTTAATCTCATTGGTAGTAATAGAGAGGTCTCGCATAGAATTCATATCGTGCGAGGGATCAAGAGGATGGAAATTAATGTTAAAACCACTCAATTGTTTATCAATATTGTCGCTTGTCGTACTCGCGGGATGTGTAGAAGAAAGAATTGACCTAGAAAGAGATGTTCCGGATCGCGCCAAGCTAATTGCTCAGCAGCATTCGGAATCCATCCGTTCGTCCGTAGAAGATCCTCTTGCCAAGCAAAAATATAAGGAGTTGGCCGAGCTTCAAAAAATGCAAAAGAACGTGGAGATCCGTATCGCGGAATTAAATTCTGCTGGGTCGACAAGCGGAGCAATTTGTCCACTTTGCAGAAAAAGATACGATATCCAAGCTCAAAAAGCTGCCCTTGTGAAAAGAAAGAAAAAAAGCACTAAATCCAAAAAAGCCCGCAAGGTCGTATATCGGAAAAAATCTTCCGAGATAGCTGCGCCACAAACAACCCCTGCTGCAGTAGAAAACCCGCCGATGGTTGTTCAGCAGCCTCCAGCGTATTTTGAACCGCAGCCAGGTGGATTTGTTCCACCACCACAGCCGCAAGTGGTTACTCCATACCAACCGCAGTAATGCAAATTAAATGCGCCTGACCTTTTTGAATGAAAGTTTTACTTTACATTTCCTTGATCGGGCGTCAGCACTTATACCCATCCCATATGAAATGCGGAAAAAATGTTAAATTTTAAGCGGGTTACATGCCGAAAAAAAAATCCTGGCATTCAGCGTTGAAGTGTAGAGAAGGCATCTCATGCAAGTCGTCCACTTTTTGGCTATAATGGAACCCATTAAAAATGCGACATTAATGAAGGTTGACTATTTAATGGCGCTTTTTACCGTAAATTAGGTCTGCTCGTTACCACTAATCCACACGGGCAGTTTTACTCAGAACGTTTACTTCTTCGATGGACAAACCCGTGCATCGACTAATAGCATCCACATTAAGGCCCTCGGCTAACAGTGCTATCGCAGTTTCTCGTTTGCCTTCAGCCTTGCCCTTAACTTTACCTTCAGCCAATCCCTTAGCTTGACCAATAGCAATGCCTTTTTCACGTGCGACAGTAATCTGGCTATTGTAATCATTTATCGTTCTCTGCCGCAGATCCGCTAGCGCTCGGGCGTCCTTATCTGCGCTGATATACACCAACGTGTTCATGGCTTCCCTCACGTATTGATTATCTAAAAACGCATGATTCATAAGGAGTGGGTCTTTTAAAAACGACAGCCACGCTGTTAGCATGTCCTTTGCATCTTCATTTTTGGGTTCGAATTTTTGCAATTCGATAAAAATAATTCGAGCAGAATCCGTCATAATTTGGTATGAATCCGGATCATTTTTCTGGAATGCCATGTATGCATCACTAATCGCGTTCTGCCGATTAGTCACGTTCTCTCCCAAAATCCAGATTCCAATTACGTTTGGACCGTTATATGAATCCCCCGGATGCAAAGTTGATGGCACCATGTTAGCTAGATAATAAAATGCACGCTGTGGTATTTCGTCTGTGTTTTTGCATTGAATTTCAATATCTAGTCTGACTCCGTTATCACTGGTCGCCTTGATGTCCAGACGACATCCCTTATTCGTTTCTAAAATCTTTGCAATATCTGTGTTTTCAAGCGTGATGTCTTTTATGTTAGGCGAGCCTTTAAACAACGCATTCAAAAACGATATCAATAGGGACTTTCTATCCTCTTGTCCAAATATCGTCTTAAAAATGTAGTCCAGCTTCGGATCCAATAACGCTGTCATACCCGCATCGCACGTTAAAAACACGTCTATGCATAATGATACTTGATTTTCGCAATTGTCAGCATAACTATCTCGCAATCTGCTCAAGCCCATTCCCTTTCTCATTATTCAGTAGCGACCTGTGCTTCGATAATTTTTTATGTTAGCGTTAGCAGTAATGCGGTTTCATCGTAAGAGCATATGTCCGATAAATTTGTGAACGGAAAGATGGCTGCGATCGTTGGCAGCGTCATTTTGGTCGTTATCGCAAACATTAACAGTCTTTATCCGATTTTTATGTACAATCCATGGATAAATGCGCTCATATTGTTTACGTTCATAGGCGGAGCAATCAGCCCATTCATTGCCGTAAACAAAGTAATGTTAGACAAACGTTTTTTGCATTTTTTTAGATCGCAAGTTGGATCAGGCATATTCACAAGTTTAAATGGTAGTGTGTATTCGCCTTTGCTTACCCCACTCGTCACAACATTGGACGGACAAAACAAATCAAGCTTTACCCACGATGAAGTACAGCACATTCTTATGAGCTTGGATAGGAAACTAAGTGAACGTCATACCATAAGCCGACACGTGATTGGAGTGTTGGTATTGTTAGGTTTGCTTGGGACGTTTTGGGGATTAACTCAAACTGTAGGATCCATAAGCACATCTTTAAATGGCCTATCATTTGACGGTTCAATTTCGCCTGATTTGTTTCAAAAATTAAAAACTGGAATTCAATCTCCATTATCCGGGATGGGAGTCGCCTTTAGCTCGTCAATATTTGGGCTTATAGGCTCTATGATTTTGGGATTTCTGGACTTACAACAAGGCAGGACCGAAAAAGATTTTTACGATGACGTTGAAGATGGGTTGACATCGCTGTTAACTCAAAAGGTTCGGACCTCAAACAACAGTGGTCCTGCATATATCCTTGCGCTGTTAGAACAGATGTCAGAAGTCCTTGGGGCATTGGGACAGCGACTGACACAAATAGAAGACAGCCGCGTGCGAAATGTTGCCAGTTGGCAAAAAATATCGGAGACGTTGGATGGACTGTTTTGTAGCCTAACGGCTAGCCAAAATAAAGTCGGAGAGTTGTGTAACTCGGTCGACGTTTTAGCCCAAAATATCCAGAACACGGCTGTAAATCTGCAAAATTTCAGTGAAGGCCTAGTCGTCCGAAATCGCGTCGAGCAGGCAAAATTTGAGCAACTATTCGAAGAACTAACAGCTGGACGCAACCAATTGACCCAAGAAATTGTAAGCGAAATCAGAATGGTTGCCCGCATGATATCCATGCTGACAGAACTGGATGAGTCCGCCCAACAAGTGCCAAGAGATGCGGCTGGAATGTAGCGTTTACAGGGCCTGTAATGACAGGCCAACGCATGAGATTCGGAAAGCCAAGGGTTTGACGACGCTGCCGACGAAAGGGTTCAACAGGCCCAATTAATATTAACATTCTAATAATGTATGTCTACGCCAGCTTTTAAAAATTAACATAATTTAAAGGCAAGAATAGACAAACATTCGTAGAAGCTTAATATTCTAGAATCCAAGGTGTTGCATTGCTGTAGACATATTCGTTTTAAGCTCAGAGTCATCTACGAATAGGAATGATCTTACAGTTTGCGGAACGATCCCTTGTAGAGCAGTGTTTATACTACCCTGCATCGTCAAAAGGCTATCATCCAATTTCACCAATCCAGCCGACTTACATGCAGCAAGTGAGTTAACAATCGTGCTCCGAAGATCATTGCAAATTACTCGCGAAACTATGTCCGCAATCAGCTCGTCGGAAGTTGGCTCTGGACCATGAAGTGCGGAAATAAGGCCATTCATATCGTTCTTCACGCAAAGAGACAAAATGGTATCTGGACGACGTGGCTGAGTGAAACAAATCTTACTCAAAGCAGCAGGACTACCTGTCTTTAAGCAGTCGTCCATCGCAGCAACAACATCATCAAAGCGCGTAAATGCTCTTGCCAATAAGATGCTCTGGTCAACAGTTCCCGCCATTGTTTGCTGAAGCTGATGTAGTTTTGAATAAAATGTATCGGAGTTATCGCAAACATCAAACATACAACGAGTAAGTGCAGTTCTTTCTGGTGGAAACTGCGGAAACAAGTCAATCAAAGTTTTAATTCTTCCATTCAAAGCATCTTCATGCGCTGCGGGAGGAATCCCCGAAGCGGTAGATTCTGCTTTAGTTTTGAGGCAGTTGGTTACAGCTGCGTAAAATTGGTCGCTTTTGCTTTTCGAGGCTAATTTTAGCAGGATGGACGTAAGAAGTTTCGCCCTGTTCTCTGTTTTGTCAATTTCTGCCTTCAATAAATCAAAACGCTCCATAAAATGGCTTTGATCCAAGGATAAATTGCGAAGAAGAACAAATAAATTTCCGTACGATGCACAATTTTCTGGAATCACAGCAAGTAGATGCTCAACAGACGCTGACGCATTCCTTGGCGTGTTTCTCCCAGCATTTAACAAATCTTTGCAAGCGTTTCTAACATATTCGTACTCCGCGCCGAAAGACAACAGTTTCGATAGCAATGACAGATATGTTTCGTTGACAGGACAATACCCAATTTTTGCAAACGCTTCGTGCGCTTTAGCTCTAGTAATATCTAAAGAGAAACCAATTTTTGTTAACTGATTTTTTAACACTGGTTGCTTCATGCAAAATGCCAAATCTCCAGCTTCAAAAATGAAATGCGGTAAGAATTGAATGTATTCACCCAACAGTTCAGGATTAGCAAACATGATCTGAAAAATATCGCTCATCGTGTCATAATCCAGCGGAAATTCGGGAACATTCCTAAGTAAATTTCCTACTGCATCCGCTCGAGATGCGTCATCTGCGGAAAAGGCATTGCGACAATATTGATATACATTTGCTGTTAACGCCTGATTTTTTTTTCCAATCAGCAATGTTCCCCCAATGCATCGAACATCATCTTCCAAAACAGGCGTTTTTAATACTGACGCGCTCAAATGCACAGCAGTTAAAACAAGACTCGTCAGCCCTTTTTTTAATATTTTCTTCGTCAACATATCGAACCAAATAAGTAACAGTCTGAATTACATTATGAAGATAAAATATTTATAAATGTTTAATGATGCATGTGAATAGGACTTATAGGCAAACGCAAAAAAAAACTGCCGGGAAAAATTAATTTCCCGACAGTATATTCGTAAAAAAAATTGGCTATAAGCGCGTGAAAAAAACAACGCCTACTTATTGGCTATAGACATAACCTCATCCGCAAAATTTGCTTCTGCTTTTTGGATCCCATCTCCAAGAGCGAATCGAACAAAACCAGAGATACTTACAGGAGCATTAAGCTCTTTCGACAAATCTGACACAGCAGAAGAAATATTTTTCTTGTTGTCTATGATGTAAGCCTGTTCATTCAAAACTACATCCTCGTAAAACTTTCGCAACCGGCCTTCAATCATTTTTTCCAAAACCGCGGCTGGCCGATCTGACCCTTGCACTTGCTCAAGCAAAATAGATCTTTCGTGTTCAATAACGTCCGCAGGAACGTCTGATACGTTCAGATATTTAGGGCTAGCTGCGGCAATGTGCATCGCTATTTTTTTTCCAAACTCCACCAGTATCGCCTGATCCCCAGGAGATTCTAGTGCAACCAATACACCAATTTTTCCCAAACCGGGCGCCACTGTGCTATGTGCATACGTAGCAACAACTCCATTCTGAACAGAAATAGTTTTTATACGCCGCACCACAAGATTTTCGCCAATAACCGCAATTAAATCGGTAAGAGTCGATTGCACAGACTGGCTTCCAATGTTCATTGCTAGTAGTTGATCCAGCGTTGCATCCGCGTCTTTTGCACCAAGCTCTGAGCCAAGTTTTACCGCGTTGGAGACAAACTCCTGGAATTTGCTGTTTTTCGCAACAAAGTCCGTTTCTGAGTTTACTTCCAATATTGCAGCGCAGTTGTTCCCAAAGGAACTAACACCAACCAATCCGTCTGCAGCAACTCTGCTCGATTTACTTGCTGCGGCCGCTAAGCCTTTTTTCCGAAGCCAATCTATGGCTGCATCAAAATCTCCGTCATTCTCGACTAAAGCCTTCTTGCAATCCGTCATTCCTGCCCCGGTTTTTTCTCGGATTGCCCGAATCATTTCTGCTGTGATAACCATGTTTTCCTCGACTTTTTTTAAAAAAAATTGCAAACAAACTACTCATGAATGTCTTCGATCACAGCAGATTCTCCCAAGTCAACGCCCGCAGCCGCCAACCCAGTGTGCAATCCGTCCAAAATCGCATCAGCCATAAGATTGCAGAACAAATCGATAGAGCGAATCGCGTCATCATTGCCAGGAATGACATGCGTGATGTTCTCAGGGTTTGAGTTTGAATCAACCACCCCAATAACAGGAATATTCAAACGATTAGCTTCCTTTATAGAAATCGATTCTTTGTTTGTATCAATGACGAACAGCAAATCAGGAATTCCGCCCATTTCGCGAACACCACAAAGGTTCCTGTTCATGTTGTCACGTTCACGCCTTAACTTAAGAATTTCCTTCTTCGTCATTAACTGAGGATTTTCCAGTGTAGCTTCAATATCCTTTAATCGGCGAATGGACTGACTTACTGTTTTCCAGTTTGTCATCATCCCACCGAGCCACCTGTGGTTCACGTAATATTGACCACATCGCTCCGCCGCAGCTCGTATTATGTCGACGGCTTGTGGTTTCGTTCCAACAAATAAGATGCGCCCCCCCTTTCCTGCTACATGTTGAGCCACTTCAAGGGCTTTCTTCAAAAGTGGAACAGTTTGCTCCAAGTCTATTATATGAATCCCGTTGCGCACACCGAATATGTACTGTGCCATCAAAGGGTTCCACCGCTGAGTCGTGTGCCCATAATGCAGGCCAGCATCGACGAGCTGTTTTAATGAAAAATTTGGCAATGCCATAATAAAATCTCCGATTAAATCTGCGCATACCAACCGTTCGCAAACCCCCTATACAAACGACGATTACGCCAGCTTGCAAAGGACATCCGCGCATCGGACAGGCCATAGAGCCCCCCAGCGGGGAAACAAATGGCCGACGATAAGCATGCGAAAATATACCAACTAACGCTGAAATGGTATCAGCTTTAAACCGCGAGCGCAAATTCTTGTGCACATCGTATTAAAACTCCGTCGGAACTTTTGCATCTCCATGCAAAAACATTATACTTTCACCATTTTTTAATACAAAAACCTTTACCATATTACTAGAAAGTATTCAGTAAAGGTCAGGCATGACTATTCGTTATTTATTTAAACGAAAAGTCTTTCGTGCTGTCTTCTGTACGCTTTTTGGACTTTTAATAATGGCCGTATCAACAACGCGAGGCTTTTGTGTTGAACAACAATATTTACAAAATATAAAACAATTTCAGTTGACTACATCAAGTCTTAGTCGCCTCATTGAAATTTTTAAAAACAGTAAAGATGTCTTTGATTCAGGGAAATTTTTGGAAATCAAAGGCTTGCTTGACTCTGTTTTTGACACACATGCGACGAGTTTAAACGCAGCTTGTGCTGATTTGCAGACGTTAATAGCAAGCGAAGGCAGCACTGACATAACAGAAGAGTTTAACAACAAGTCCGCATCGTTACTTCAATGTGTTAAATCTCTCACAAATTTTATCTACAAAAGCTATCAAATACTCATTGATAACAAAACTGAATCACAAGTCGAATTATTCGATTGGTTGGTCGTAGACGATGTCCAAATGGACAATGTCCCCGAATTATTACGTTTCATCGCGCATGATATTTCTTCAATTCCCGCCAATTTGGACGTAATTATAGACGATCTTGTGAATTTCAACAGTTACGAGCTGAACAACGCGCTGTGCGATTGCGATGTTTTGCCTTTTAGCGTAGCGCTTGGTTTTCTAAGTTTGTCCTTTGCTGAAAAATGCACATTTTCAACGCCAGAAACAAGCAGCGCGACTAAGCAAGAGCTTGAAACAGCTACATCTGAACTTGCAAGCTTCCACTTCGAACACAAAGTGTGTGTTGCAGAATATGTGGACTCACTTGCGCGAGTTGAAAGCATCACTAGTGCGATAAATTCACAACTCTACAAGCTTGCCTGTAAGGACTTGGCGTCTACGCTACCCTATTCAGAAGCAAATTTTGCAAATGTTTGTAATTCTATAAATAAAATGAAAAGCGTAGTTGACGCTATTGGCCAATCTGTGCAGAACATCGCCGCATTGTCCAATGGCTGCGTAATGAACAGGCAATTTATCGCGGAAACACGCAACATACAAGCGCAGCTAAGGAACTGCTTTAACGAAGTCGAACTTTTATATAGCCAATTATGGGGGAGTGGCTCTAGCACGGAAATTACATTTAGTAGCGTTCATCATGAAGTTAATGGAATTCCAAATATTTTAAATCAAATAGAAAGCAATCTGAGCGAAATGTTAGGAAGCGTTTCGCAAATATTCAATGCATTTTCTTCCGGTGGAAGTACATATGAACAGCACATTGGAGAAGCATTAACCTCGTTAAAATCAAGCGTGTTGTCTTTGGGTGAAAGATGCGCAGGTTCAACAGAA
>JAISCJ010000016.1 GCA_031265645.1 Holosporales bacterium
GGAACTGCCCAAAATATAAACAAGGAAAAAGTTATAGAAGGTGCTGATGTATATTATGAATCAAACTCTGTCAGAATTTCTGAACCTACGTATCATAATTCTGATACATTGCTGGTTAATGACGGAATTTTTTTGCGTTCTTGCATAAAATCCATATCAAAGATATCGCAAGTCCTAGCGCTTTTCATTTCTGTTTCCGGCTGCGCAGCAACCTTCATTTTGTGGAAATATGGCAGAGATCTTCCAGACTACTATTTTTTCCTGAGTTATAGCCCTCCAACAATATCTCGCATATACGATCGTATGGGGACTCCTTTACAAGATTTATCAGAAGAGCGTCGAATTTTTACTCACTTGTCAGACATTCCTCCTATTCTCATTCGAGCGTTCATCTCTGCAGAAGACAAAAATTTTTACCATCATTGCGGAATAGATTTTTGGGGATTAATCAAAGCTGTGGTGATGAACACTAAGCAGCGACGTTGGAAGAGTGCCCCAATCGGTGGCTCGACAATTACACAGCAAGTCGCAAAAATGTTTGTTGTTGGAAATGAACATAATCTTACGCGAAAAATAAAAGAGGCAATAGTCGCATTTCGATTAGAGCGCGCATTATCTAAGGACAGAATATTGGAGTTATACTTAAATAAAGTATACCTCGGACTAGGTAGCTATGGCGTTACTGTGGCTGCTCAAACGTATTTCAACAAGAGGCTTCAGGACATTTCTCTAGCTGATGCAGCGTTTTTAGCGTCTCTTCCAAAAATGCCAACGCATAATAAAGGCCGCTACGAAAAAGTGCTAAATCGGCGAGATTGGGTCTTGCAAAAAATGAAATACAACAAGGCAATTTCCCAAATGGAATGCGAGCTTGCACAAAAAGAAGACCTCCCGATGTACGATTATTCGTCATTGCATAAACACCAAACAAATTCATATTACGTAGAGGAAGCCCGTAGAGAGCTGATTCGCACATTTGGAGAGAAAGCAACATACAATGTTGGAATTGAAGCAACCCTAACAATACACCCGGAGATTCAGCAGATTACAGAAGAGGCACTGCGATACGCGTTGGAACGCTATGACGCAAGGCATGGTTGGCGGGGACCCGTCGGGCACATAGATATTGAAGCTGATTGGGCGCCTGCCTTGGAAAAAATGCAAATCAACGGAATCAACATGAGTCCCGCCGTTGTGCTGTCATTGTCGAACGGAATAGAAGTAGGACTACCAGACGGAGAAAAAGCACGCTTGACGGGAAATGCCTTTTCAAGGAGTGCGAAAAACCTAAAGAAAGGCGATGTGGTATATGTTCGCGAGGACGATGGAGCGTGGGAGCTTAGCCAAATACCGGAAGTTACTGGCGGAATGATTGTACTTGATGCAAAATCCGGCGAAATATTGGGAATGAGTGGAGGTTATTCATTTGAACTGAGCCAATTTAATTGCGCAACACAGGCATTACGACAGCCAGGGTCGACATTTAAGCCGTTTGTATATCTCACAGCGATGGAGAATGGATTTACTACAAACTCGGTCATTAATGAACAGCCTATTTCAATTCCAATTGCAGGAGGATTTTACACTCCACACAATTACAACAAACATTCATACGGCGGTTGTATGCCGATATCTTTGGGACTGATAAAATCACGAAACGTACTAACCGTAATTTTGGCTCACAAAATTGGTATGCAGCGCGTTTCAGCATTAGCGAAAAAACTTGGTGTTGCCGATTATATTCCTGAAGAGCTTTGTGTTGCGCTAGGATCTCATGAAACGTCAGTAATAAGACTCGCGGGCGCGTATGCAACGTTTTTTAATGGTGGAAATATCGTTAAGCCGACTCTGTTTTTGCAGGTGTCTAGTTTGTTTGGCTGTAAAGATGTGGAGTATTTGTATCAGTTGAAACACAGTACAAGAGCTTTCGAACTGATAAGTTGTTCTCCTGATATGTTTAACTTTTCTAGTGAGCAGCCAATTGCCAGTGGGCTAAAAAATGAAAGCATATCTCAAATAAAGGACCTGCTTGCACGCTGCGTAACTCAAGGTACGGGGCGCGATTTAGCATATTTAGAACAACAATATCCCATTAAGATCTACGGAAAGACGGGCACATCAAACGACTTCAAGGATACATGGTTTGCCGGAGCAGTTGAAACGACGACGGCGGGACGATTTCATCTCCTGAAGCAAGGAAGGCCCCTTGTCGTTGCAGTCTTTATAGGATACCCAACTCCAACATCTTTGGGCCAGCACGAGCATGGTGCACGGGTCGCTATTCCGGCAATTGATTACTTTGTTAAAGGATTGTGCGCAGGAGATCAGGATGGGTAACGATCGATTCTAAAATAATAAAAGCTACAGTCATCAAAATTGAGTACAGATTATGATACTAAATATAATTATGATCACAGCATTATGTATTAATACTCATCAAACATCCTATTGATATGTACAAAGCGCCCTGCTACATTGGTCCATTAGTTATTTTTTTAAGGTATGTAATGAAAGTCAATATTAAAATGGCTGCGATTTTAAGTATATTAGGAACGGCTGTAGGCAACTACGCTGCTCATAGTTCAAAATCTTTCACTATAAGGCGTTCGAATAGCGATCCTGCGCTGTTTGATAATTCGGAGTTAGACAAGATTTTGCTGAAAAACAAAAAAAAGGAGGCCCTAATTGAATACATGAGAAAAGTGAAAATAGATACTATACAAAAAAAGAGTACTGACTCATTACAGGACGCTCTTGCGCTTAAACCTATTCCTGAACATTCTTTTTATGAAATATTTGCGAGCGAATCACCATTCTTCTCTCTTAGTTTAGCCGAGTTTTATTGCGCACAGCTTTGTCGATGAAAGGAAAGAGGTAGATTCTTCCAGTTTGTTGTCCATACTTTTGCCCGTTTGGGAGTTGTCTAAAAACGACTATGAAGGATTTGCAGTTTTTTTCGAAAATGTGTGTAAAGAAATAAATAGACAAGCATCTCTACGGAGGATAAGCATATCTAAGTGGAAACAAATGTTAATGTCTGCGTCGACGTTTTTTTCTGCTTTGCGCAATCTAAGCGTGTTTTCCTATGCAAGGATAGTAGATGGCTACGGTGTTGCCAACGAGTTTGAATTCGACGTATCTCCTACGCTTGGACGTAGGAATCCTTCAACTCCAACAAGGGTGTTTCGTTTGGCAAATGTGTTGGAAAATGTGGCAGAGCTTACACTAATTGCTGCTAAGTATATTTGCGGGTTAAGACCGGTGAACACTTTCGATATTTTTTATCTTAGTAAAAATTTTCGCGATCTAAAAAAAATAGCTATGCTCAGACTTCCATGTTTTGACGATAATCCATATGAAGTTTGGCGCGATTATATTGTTCGCGAAGAGAGATCTCCGAATGTGAGACATTTATTAATGCTTCTGGATGCTATGAACGCTCGAGCAGTCCTGGGAGAGGAAATATATAGAGCCTTAGTTGCAGCCGCTGAAGTATTAACCTTCCACCAAAGTCTGTCTAGCCAGAGGCATATGCAATGTTTTTCGCCTTGAACAAATTGGCTATTTTTTGTCTATCATTTT
>JAISCJ010000143.1 GCA_031265645.1 Holosporales bacterium
AACCGCCGCCGCTTGTCATCCGGGAGCTCAGGCATGTTTGAAGCAATTTCATTTATCCTTTCATCAGTCAAAACAAGAGGAGGCAGGTCGGGATCAGGGAAATACCTGTAATCATTCGCATCCTCTTTTTCGCGCATCGTTGCCGTGACCCCTTTTGTGGAATCAAACAAACGCGTTTCCTGCACAACCCTTTGGCCGCTCTCAAGCAATTCGATCTGACGGTCTATCTCGTATAGCAATGCCGTTTGCATAAACTTAAAGGAATTTAGGTTCTTTATCTCAGCGCGCGTGCCGAAGACGGTTCCTGGCTTATGCACGGAAACATTCGCATCTATCCTGAAATTCCCCTGCTCCATATTGCCATCACACGTTTCAAGATACTGAACCAACGCATGGATTTTTTTGGCCACGCTAATCGCTTGAGGCACGGAACGCATATCTGGTTCAGTAACGATTTCCATCAGGGCAATCCCGGCACGATTAAGATCAACGAACGATTTATTCGGAGAGAGGTCGTGAATATTTTTTCCAGCATCTTGTTCTATGTGTATGCGCGTTATATAAATGCGCGTATATTTGGGCTCAGAAGATTCGGATGGGGAGGAGTAAGGAGATGCTGCGGATGTAGGTGTGCCAGCGGCAGCGGCGACGGCAGCGGGATCATCGCTAGCCTCACTACTCGCATCGCCAGTACTTCCCTCGCCATCCGCAATATCAACATACCCCCCAGAAACAACCGGATAAAAAAACTGCGAGATTTGGTACCCAGTTGGCAGGTCTGGATAGAAATAATTTTTCCGATCGAATATTGAGATCTTATTGATTTGCCCATGCAGGCCAAGTCCTGTTTTAACAGCCTGATCTATGCAAACGGAATTCACCACAGGCAGCATTCCCGGCATTCCAGCATCAAAAAAATCGACTCTAGAGTTTGGACCTCCGCTGCCAGAGGTTGGCATACCACTAAACAATTTGGTTTTTGAGGCGATCTGGGCGTGAATCTCTAGGCCAATCACAACCTCCCACCCACGAATTAAATTATCCATAACAATTCTCCAGTTTATTTATAACACCAATTAAAAGATAAGGAATACTCACATAGACTTCTTTCGAAATCGTCAGAATCAGAATTTTTGGAAGGAGACACGGAGCAAGCAGGGCTCCCACAAAATCGCAGACTTTGTGGGATGCTGCACAGAAACGCAGCGTACTCAAACGTACGTGAGTATTTGAGCACAGGATCAACGTACCAAAAAGCTGATTCTGACGATTTCGGAGGAAGTCTAATTGGCATCTTCCAACGCACAAGCCACATCAAACAACCTCTGCTCCGATAGCCTTGGCCCTATAAATTGCACCCCAATAGGAAGCCCATCCGACAAAGTCCCGCCCTTAACTGAAATTCCAGGCAACCCAGCAAGATTAAGAGGAACAGTAAAAATATCATTCATATACATATCTATCGTACTCATGCTCTCGATATCATCAAAACCAAACGCAGGCCCCATTGTTGTTGGCGAAAAAATCACGTCAACTTGCTTAAAGGCCTCGCAGAAATCCTCTTGTATGCGTCGTTGCACTTTCTTCGCCCTAACGTAGTATGAATCATACCCGCCCTTAGACAACACAAACGTTCCTATGAATATCCGCCTCCGCGCCTCAGCACCAAACCCATTTCGTCGCGTGGCTTGGTACATTTCCGTTAGGTTGTGTATGTTTTCAGCACGCACCCCATAGCGCACCCCATCGTATCTTGCCAAATTCGATGAGGCCTCGGCCGGTTGGATCACGTAATACACAGCAAGCGAATATTTAATATTCTTTAATGAAATATCAACAAGCTCTGCGCCAAGCGCTTTTAATGTCTCAACGTTCTTTGCCAATACTTTGCTAAGCTCATCAGGCAAGTTTTCGAAAAACTCACGCGGGAGTCCAATCTTGAGCCCCTTAATATTTCCAGGACACAAATTCGCCAAATAATCCGTTTCGATTCGCGGAATAGACGTTGAATCCTTCGCATCAAAACTCGCCATCACGGAAAGCATCAGCGCAGCATCACGAACGTTGCGCGCAATTGGACCAGCTTGATCCAAAGAAGACGCAAGCGCCACCATTCCATATCGCGAGCAAAGCCCGTATGTTGGCTTAATCCCAACGGTTCCAGTTAATGAGGCCGGCTGACGTATTGATCCGCCAGTATCGGAGGCCGTGGCGGCGAGAACCATGTGCGCGGCAACCGAAGCCGATGACCCACCGGACGACCCACCTGGCACGAGGTTTTTGTCTGGGAAATTTGAGCTGCGTAAAGGATTTATAACGTTTCCGTAGTAACTCGTGATGTTCGCCGACCCCATGGCAAATTCGTCCATATTAAGTTTCCCTAGGAAAACAGCGCCCTCATTCAACAAATTTTGCGTTACCGTTGATTCGTATTGAGGAACAAAATTTTCGAGTATTTTCGAGCCTGCTGTGGTGCGGATGCCCTTGGTGCAATAGAGATCCTTGATCCCAAGCGGAGCCCCCTCAAGCCGACGCGGCGAAGTGGAAAATTGATTCGCTGATTTCACTGAAGAAGCGGAACCCGATAATAGCTCGTCAGAACGCTTGGCTTGAACCATAGCAAAATCAAATGATTCCGTTATAAACGCGTTCACCCAACGATTTGCCTCTATCTTTCGTATAAAAGCCTCGGTTAACTCCACAGAAGAAATCTCTCTTTTTCGCAACATTTCTGTTGCCTGCACAAGTGTAAGATCACACAAACTGCTGTTGCTCACTAAAGTTCCGTCATTATCACGACCACATAACGTGTTAGCAGGAAAAAAAAGTAAAAACAAGTGTTGACAGCAATCGTTTTGTGTGGTATTAATAGAACTGCAGGAGTATATGTGTGGGTATCTATATGAAAATCTACAATATGAAAGATTACGCCGTTATCTTCTGCAGTTTATTTACAGGATTGTTTTGTACAGTAACAGCAAGTAACGACGACTCTTTTTCACAAGCAACGAGAACTTCTTTTGTGGGAATTCCTAGAAAAGAAGGGCAAATAAAGGACGAGGCAAAAGCCAATGTGCCTTGTGTGGTTAAAGATATTTACGGAAATTTCGGGAGGTTGCGGCAACTGGAAAACCAGAGATTGAGGGGGTGGGACCATAATCTTTTTGGCTTCAGATCTCGCAGAGAAACTGAAAAAGGGCTTGTTGAAACGTGTGCAAACCAGAGCAATACGCATTGTTTTCAGGAAGAAGAACGCAGAGATTTGCTGGTAAATAG
>JAISCJ010000049.1 GCA_031265645.1 Holosporales bacterium
TCCTTCTTTATCAAGCATCCGGTATACGCCAGGAGAGACGGGAAAAGACTTCACTGCGGACTTTATTACTCCTTGCCCGCGTATCAATTCACTTGGTCCCTTCTGGATTACCACAAAAACACCTTTGCTTGCAGCAGATCTCAAAGATATTAATTCATATCATAGACGAGAACTTTAGTCTCGTTGCATGCAACTTCTGCAGGAACATGTTATGAAAATTAATGCAAACAAACTGATATACTCATCTCAGTTGAAATTTCTGTAATAAAGTATAGATTTTGCGCTGGGTACGCGTCCCCAAAATCCATATATTCAGTTTTGAAATGTATATATACACCATGGTCTTTTTATTGCGTAAAAGATTGGAGCTGCCAGTAAATAAATATTAATAAAATTTTATTAAGCTGCATTCTAAGTTTTAGAAGAATCAGTGGTTTTACTAAAAAAAACACAAATTTCATCAATTTGTTTATACATGTGCATCATTGCAGAATATATATCTGATCGAAAAATCGGATCAGGATTGTCTCTCACAAATTTTAACAGCGAGCCAAGCGTATCTCGTACGTTATCACTGAACTCTACAGCCGTATTGTGAAGCCGTTGCAACAAAAACACCCCAATACATTTTGACTCGAAGTCCGCCTCAGAACCCTTAGCAAATTGTACCGCAACGCCACTAACCTTGTTCAGGCATGTATCTGCTCCTTCTTTGATCTGCACAACTTTGTACAATATTCCTTCTGGGCTATATTCAGCCAACGTATTTTGAAGAGAACTTATTAACGCGTCCTTTTGTTGATCTGATAAAATTAGCCGTTTTAACGACGACATTTGTGTCGCTAATTGATCAAAGCAAAGCCTTAGCGGCTGATCTGCTGAAAGTAATGTTGTTACTTCTTGCGGTGCAATACTCGATTTGAAAGCCCACTTTTGTGCATCATTGAAGAATATACGTAATTCCCAATGTTTGTGTAACATTGGTTCTAGTATCGTTTCGATTTCTTGTGGATGTACTCTTGAGCCGATCAAAGTTTCCATAATAATTTTATTTTGCCCAGATATCGATCCGCCAAAAAGGTACCTATCTTCCGAAGCAGTTGCCGCCTCAAGCAAGAATACTGATATTGTGGCAGCCAACCTTATCTTAGTGAATTTATATGCTGTCATACGCCATGGGACTCTGAACATCCTTAATAATTAGATATTACTTTAAAGACATTAATATATATTTAATGACGTTATTTTAGATCCAGAAATGAAATCGTTTGCCCTTAATCTTTTTTGGCACGAGGATGTGCTCGGCAAATTGTCGTACGCAGCTGTTCGCTGTTTATGTCCGTATATATTTGGGTCGTAGACAATGACGCATGTCCAAGCAATTCTTGTATGCCGCGGATGTCTTCTGAGCTTGCCATGAGGTGCGTTGCGCAGCTATGCCTGAGGGCGTGTGGCGTAAATGAATCGGGCAAGTTAAGAATTTTTCTCAACGCTCTCACACGCGCTTCAAACACTTGCGCAACCAGGCGTTTTCCCTTTTCTCCCAAAAATAATGGAATCGCGAAAGATTTTTTATCAAAATATTGTGAATGTGAAAGCCAGGGGCAAATGTTTTTGTAGTCGTTAATTATGCGCATGGTCCCAGGCATCAATGGCACTTGGCGTGTCTTCATTCCTTTTCCACATATTGTTAAAAATTCGGTCTGTTCGATATCTTTGCAGTTTATACTGAGGGCTTCATTGATTCGCAATCCGACGCTATATATTAAAAAAATTAATGCTTGATCGCGTTTGTGAATCCATGGTGTTCCAGGAAGTTGGAAGCAATTGTCCATCAACAGCATAATTTCATCATACGTCGCTGGGCGCGGAAGGGTTTTCCCTGCTTTAGGGGTTTTCGAAGAAAAAATTAAATGATCTTTTATGTAATCATTTTGCTCTAAAAATTTAAAAAAACTTTTTAACGCGGCAAAACGTCTTGATATTGTTCGCGAACAAAGGCCAGCATTTCTTTGGGAAGACGACCAGGCGCGCCAATCCTTGGGCTCGATTTTTATTATTTTCTCAAAAGTTGCATCTTCTCCAGTGTAGCTAGCGTAAAACTCTAAAAAGCACCTAATATCGCTGTCGTATGCGAGTCTTGTGGCGGATGCGGACGATTTATCGAAGATCAATGAATCAAGCCACTCGCTTTGTATTTTACGCAGCCGAGTCGGCATGCTAGCCCTTAATGATAAAATTTATTCTCCTGCCGAAGAGTGTATCACAATCACACTTGTTGCTTGTTCACCCGACGTCTGAAACAAAAATTAGTTACGGTTGGATCAGCAACGGATCAGGTTCACCTGCGCTACGTGATGGTTGTAGCTAAATTCCATCACATTTGAAACATACAAGATATAAAACAGTGTTACTCACCGCAGCCAGGCTCAATCCCCATACCACGGCGTCCTCATGAAACTTTTAATAATCTGCACATTAAGATAGAATCAAGTGTATGTAGAATGTGATTTAGGGAGATGCATATGTTAGAAAACGAAGACGCCATTCGGAAATATGTTCGCGAATTGAGGATGTTTTATAAAGACATCGTCACATCTGGCATGGTGATGCTAGTCTGTGTCGTTGCGTGGTGTGCAACGGGCGGAGGCTTTTGGCCGATATGGGTACTGATTGCACTAGCGGTGCACACGCTGCTTAGAGCAATTGCTATTGGGCGCGTGTCTCCGTCAGATTTTGGATTTTTTTGCAAATTTTTAGCCTTTTTGCGTCCTGAGTGGGAAGAACAGCAATATCAAAAAATTTCAGAAACATTTAATAGAAACACAGCGAGGAACAGCCCCACCAGCGCAACTCGTCGTCAACCTAAGCGGGAACAACGCCCTGCTGAAGAGGAACGTACAGATGAGGAGGTAGAATAATAGTGAGTGTAGCCTCGATCAAAGGGGGATTTGCTTTACTTGTGGTATTGCTGATTGACCAAGTATCAAAGGCACTAGTGTTGAGCCACGTGTCACCGCATGGAGTTATTTCGGTGGTGTCGCATCTCAACTTCGTGTGCACAATGAATCGGGGCATTAGCTTCGGACTATTGAATACGGGAGCCGCATGGCAACTCGTCCTAATTTGGTGCACAGTGATAGGCCTGGTGGCGTATCTAGGATATCAGTTTTGGTGCTCGTCTAGCTCAATGTTGTCAGTTTGCGTGGGGTCGGTTTTAGGTGGCGCTTTTGGGAATATCCTGGACAGAGTAATTCATGGCGCAGTCGTAGATTTCATAGATGTGTTCGTCACAAACGTACATTTCTTTGGCACGACCATTAAAGAGTGGCATTGGCCAGCTTTTAATGTTGCGGATTCAGCGATCGTTGTTGGAGTATTCGTGCTGGTTATCTTGCATCTGCGCAGCGGAGGAAATGCCGCGCCACAACGGAAACGAAAAGCATAGCGGCAAACATGCCTCCAATTTTTTATGTTTTAGGGAAGTTTTTTCTGTCATATAATCGGGAGTGTTTGTCGTTTTTCGTGAGGCGCGCATGCAGTACAGCAGCAAAGTCATCGAATTGTGCCAGGATACATCGAACATAGGGACTCTGGATGAAACGGATAAGAACGTTGGAACAGGGCTAGTTGGGTCTCCCGCGTGTGGTGATGTACTGCGCCTTCAAATATTAGTTGACGAAGATGGGATCATCCAAGATGCAAAGTTTAAAACTTTCGGTTGTGGATCCGCAGTTGCAGCATCAGCACTCGCAATCGAGTGGATGAAGGGGAAGACTCTGGAGCAAGCAAACGCAATAAAAAATGACGACATCGCGAAGCACCTCGCCTTGCCGCCAATAAAATTGCACTGTTCGGTATTGGCCGAGAGCGCAATAAAAGATGCAGTAGACAATTACAAGAGCAAACAAAATGGAAAGAACAAAGAAGGCGTTGAAGCTGTTGACGAAACGCGATAAATAGCTTGGCGTTATATGTTGTTTTTTTCTGTAACATCGATCTCACCCGTTTGCTTTAGCATGTTTGGGGTAGACATTTATTGGTACGGCATTGCATATATTGTCAGTATTTGGCTTGCCTTGTTTTATGCTAAAAAGCTTGCAGGAAAAGGGGATATACTAATTGAAACAGTCCCAGGCACGCTACAATACGGCCTAATTTCTTCGGAAAAACTTCGGCAATATATTGATTCATTTCTTCCTTTAGCATGCGTTGGAATTGTTGCTGGAGGTCGTTTAGGGCACGTAATTTTTTTCGATATTTTGTACTATGCCAAAAATTTACCAAAGGTATTGTGCATTAGAGACGGAGGAATGTCTTTTCACGGTGGCCTAATTGGAATAATTCTTGCTGCGGCGTGGTTCACCCACCAGAAAAAAATCCGACTAATTTCTTACTTAGACCTATTAGCCATGGTTGCACCGATTGGACTCGCTATAGGAAGGCTGGCAAACTTTGTTAACAGCGAGCTATACGGAACACCAACAACGTTACCGTGGGGGGTTTTCTTCCATGATACGTTCGAGCCTAGACACCCAACGCAGATATACGAGGCGCTCACTGAAGGTGTCCTCACGCTAACAATATTGGCTATCTTTTACAAGTTAAAACAAAAAAGGCGACCTGGAGAGCTCTCAATCGTATTCCTGCTGTGTTACGGAATATCACGGATTCTTATCGATTTTGTAAAAGACTCTAGCCATTATATGGGATTTACGGTGGGGCAGTGGCTATCTATCGCGATGATTCTCGGCGGAGTTTTAATAATGTATACATTTTCTCGCCAACATAAGCTCACATGACCTTATTTGTGGCATTTTATTGATGTTTATCAGTGTATCTGTTCAATATCGACATAAATTGCTCACAAAACCAGTTAATCGTTTATGAAAAAAATACTGTTAATGTCACATAAACACCATATATATATCCATAATATATAAAACAGCTTAAAAATCAATGGAAACAAACATTAATTAAAGCATGCAAATTTTTAAACTCAAAAAAAACCCTCCTCGCAAGCGAAGAGGGCAGTTCTTTTAGGGGGAAGAACTTTAGCGTTGGTCCATCAACCAACCCACTGCACAATATATCCTCAATATGTTTTCTTTGGCAAGTATTTTTTTTGCGAGTCAACGCATGTATCCCTGGTACAGACCAGAAGCAACAAGCATCTTTCGATTGGGCATAACACCACTGAGCATTTTTTCCGCATCATCGAGCGAAAGAACGAGCGTTCCTATGCTTAAATCGACGTAACTGCAACAAAACAATGCCATTAAGATATATTTTATCACGATGACACTCAGGCTTCATATTTAAGGACATTGTAAAATATTTTTAGGTGAATTTTATAATTATTTTTTTTTATTAATTATTAAATAAAATCTACAACCTTTATTCGTCATTGAGCAAAATTTTGAGCAATGCCTCTGGCAGAATTAAGACAGCACAAAGGATTGTCTTTTGACTGTTATTGTCGCTTTATTTAAACCTTTTTTGATTTCCTGCCGGTGGTCCCCAGTTGTCTCCGACCTAGCAAATACGATTGCAGACTTGGATTTAAAATCGCCTAATTTAATAGGCACAACGTTCGATGTCCCTGGCACAGCTGGGATTTCAACAACCTCAAACCCATCTGGATAGGTATCTGTTAAAGTTTTGTATTGCTCGAAATACGCAGCAGAACTCATTGTTCTAAATTTTTCGTGTAGTTCATCTGTTTTCGGAAAAACAATATGTAAAATGACAACTGTATCGTTTGATTGGTCGGAAATTACAGTAATTTTTTTTAGTCGAACCGTCGCAAGATGCAACGCCCATACTTGAGAATAAAGACCCACGCTAAAAGAAACTAAACAAATTATAAAACGCCACTTAACCATAATTCCTATTTTTTTCCTGCGGATTTTTTTTTCTGCATTCTCCTTAGCAGCGACTGCTCGGATGCAAAATTAGAATCACAGCAGTAAACTCAAGAAGAACCCCTCTCGCCTTGAAAAATTTTACAAAAATGAAGATATTTTGCAAACTATTGCATGGATAGAAAATAGTGTATATTCTAAGACGGTTACACAAGAGAGAGAGGGCACAGAGTATGAAGCAAGGAATTCACCCAGATTTGCACATGATTAAAGTCGTGATGACGGACGGGACTGAGTTCGAGACTAGGAGTACATGGGGAAAAGAGGGGGATACAATCCACCTTGATATTGACCCGAAGTCTCACCCAGCGTGGATTGGAGGAGGGAAAAAGTTGATCGATAGTGGCGGCCAACTTAGTAAGTTTGGAAAGCGCTTTCAGAATTTCGGGCTGAAAGAGAAGAAAGACGACTAAGTGGAGGATTCGGACATGCCGCACTTTGGAACTTTACGAATTGTATCAAATCAGGATGATTTTTTAGTTGATCTTAATCCTGAGCAAAAAGAGGCTGTGACAACGACCTCAGGCCCGTTGCTTGTTCTCGCTGGTGCGGGAACGGGAAAAACGCGAGTGTTGACGTCAAGAGTTGCGCACATAATTTCTCAAAACCTTGCTGAGGCAAATGAGATATTAGCTGTTACGTTTACCAACAAGGCCGCGTTCGAAATGAAACAGAGGATAGGGGAGCTTGTTCCTAACTTGCCCGGTGATATGTGGGTTGGAACAATTCATTCTATGGCCATGCGCATATTAAGGCAACATGGCGAACATGTTGGCATCGATCCGAATTTTTCGATATTGGATGACGATGATCAACATCGAGTGATAAAAGGGATCGTGACGGTATTGGAGCTGGATGAAAAACAGTTTCAGACGAAGGTGATAATGAACCACATTCGCCGCTGGAAAGATAGGGGGCTGTTCCCCTGGAGGCTAGGATTGGCAATGGGGCCAATAGAAACCATGTCTAGGCGAATATACAAGGAATATCAAGAACGACTCAAAACGTTACGAGCTTTGGATTTTGGAGACTTACTCCTTTACTGTATAAAACTTTTTGATGATCATCCCGAATCCCTAAAATTCTATCAAGACAAGCTCAAATATATCATGGTAGACGAATACCAGGATACAAATACCTCTCAATATTTATGGCTAAAAGCGTTAGCATCTACTCACAAGAATATATGTTGTGTCGGAGACGACGATCAATCCATATATAGTTGGAGAGGCGCTGAAGTTGGAAACATATTGAGGTTTGAGAGCGAATTTGAAGGAGCAAAGGTCGTTCGCCTAGAGCGAAATTATCGATCATCGGGGCACATATTGTCCGCGGCTAGTACCTTGATTCGGAACAATGTGAAGCGACTTGGAAAAGAGCTTTGGACCTCTGGCAGCGAAGGGGAGCTCATTCGAATTAAGCACGCGTGGAACAGTGAAGATGAGGCTCGGTTTGTTAGTAATGAAATCGAGAAATTAAAAGCGGATGGTATGGACTTGGGGGAGGTGGCAGTTCTTGTTCGTGCAAGCTTTCAAACAAGAGAATTTGAAGAGCGTTTTCTTCGTCAAAATATTCCCTATCAAGTCATTGGTGGATTGCGTTTTTACGAGCGCCAAGAAATAAAAGATGCGATTGGATATATCCGTTTTCTTATCGACAACAATGACAGCCTCGCATTTGAGCGCATAATCAATTGCCCGAAGCGGAGTATTGGAGAGGCAACTCTTCAAAAGGCACACGCGATTGCGCAAGCTGAGGGGGTACCGGTTTCTTTAGCAGCGCAAATGTATGCGTCTCGGGTTCGCGGTAAAGCATCGCAGGCGATTAATTCGTTTTTCTCCGTAATCACTAACGCGAGGAATCTCTTAGACAGCACGCCTCCAGCAATTGTAGTCAAGACGTTATTGGAAGACTCTGGCTATATCGCGATGTGGAAGCAGGAAAAAACTGCTGAGGCATTAGCTCGCCTGGATAACTTGAAGGAACTAGTGAACGCAATTGCGGAATTTGAGTCTTTGAGAGATTTTGTTGATCACGTTAGCTTGATGGCAGAACGAATTGATCCAGACAATCCAAATGCTGTCAGCATGATGACAATTCACGGAGCAAAGGGCCTTGAGTTTGGTACGGTGTTTTTGGTGGGATGGGAAGAGAATTTATTTCCAAACCAGCGGACGTTGGTTGATAACGGAATGTCTGGACTCGAGGAAGAGCGACGCCTTGCCTATGTTGGAATAACTCGTGCTAAGCGGTTGATATTTATCAGTTATTGCTCGCATCGTAAAACCAACAATTCTGGATGGCAGATGGCTACTCCATCTCGCTTTGTCCGGGAACTTCCAGAGGAGGATGTAATATTCATGGATAAGCGAGGAGTATCAACGGCAACGGAGCCTGTAAAGGATATAGCCGAAGAAGAGACGCCGGAAGTAGTTCGTGCTCGTTATAAGTTCATGTAAATGACTTGGCGCGCGATAGGACATAAAAATGCAGGGCAGAGCCGAATGGGGCGGTCTGCTGCTGTGCGGCGCGTGTTAGCAATTTTTAAAAAAGAAGTGTATCACATCATTCGTGATCCATTCTCGCTGCTAATTGCATTAGTTATGCCAGTTCTGATGGTGCTGATG
>JAISCJ010000056.1 GCA_031265645.1 Holosporales bacterium
TGAAACTCATCTTGGTAGGGATTATGAAGCCATTCCCTGCTAAAAAGAGGACATTTCTAAACTGCAGAACCGGACATTTCTAAATTGCACAAAGAGGACATTTCTAAATTGCGTTGACAGCGGCAGCAAAGTGCATATGCGGCGAAAGCTCGTATCGCAATGGGTTCTCTCATGCGCATAGGAATGACTGCAGCAGTTTCCTTTGGGTTGCCGATCAAAAAAGCGATTGATGCTCAGGAGGCTATGGTGAATTTAGGCAAGGTTACGAATGTCGTGCGAACTGGCGGGATTGGAATGTTGCGTGGCGAGTTAGAAAACTTAACAAGAACGCTGCCCTTCACTTTCCAAGAAATAACAAAACTCGCAACGATGGGCGCACGCATAGGGATGAAAGATGCCGATCTGAAATCGTGGACGGAAGTCGCCGGTAAAATGGCGCTCGTCCTCGGCATGAATGTTGATGAGATGGGCGACTCGATCGCAAAACTTCAAGGGGCGTTTGGTGTGGCGACGGAAGACCTCGAGCACATGGGTGATGTCATAAATTATTTCGGTGACACGTCGAGAGTTGAAAGCGCTTCGCTTATGAAGTCCATGGTTAACATGGCCGGAGCAACAAAGCAATTTGGATTTTCCGTCGAATCTACCGCAGCCCTAACAACTGCGTTTGCAAAAATGGGATATGACGCTGAAAAAGCTGGATCGATTGTAACGCAGATGCTCCCGAAGTTAGGCTTAGTCGCTAACCAGGCGAACAAGTCAATGACTGAAGCGGCCAAACGCATCGGAATTATTCCAGCAACTTTGAAAAAAATGATGCGGGATAATCCTGAACAGGCTCTCATTTACGCTCTCGAAAAAATCAAAGCCATCCCACTTAATGAACAAGCTGGCGCGCTTAATGCAATTTTCGGTCAACGCGTTCAAGCCGAAGCATCGCAACTCGCCAGTAAAGTCGATGTCGTAAAATCAACGTTCGCTGAACTCGCGGACAAGACTAAAATATCAGGAGCCATGCAAAAGGATTACGTTGCATTGATGGGCACAACCAAAGAGCAAATGAAACTTTTCAAAAACTCATTTGAGCAGCTTGGCATTGCAATTGGTGAAGCAGTGCTTCCAGCATTCACCAGCATGATTAAGTCTGTTACTGGCTTTTTTCAGAAGGTCACCGATTTCGGAAAGGAGCATCCGAAGATTTTCGCGTTCCTAACCAAGGGGGCCGCGTTGTTGACGGGACTAGCCGCAGGAGCTGCAGCAGTAAAGATGACCTTTTTCGGGGTTGGCGCGGCAATCAAAGGCGTCGGTGTTGTTTTAAAGGGCCTCGCGATTATTGCTAATCTGAATCCTATCACTCTTGCCATCACTGCAATTGCAATCGGTGCCGCGCTTGTCATCAAGCACTGGGACAAAGTGAAAGAGTTTTTCCAAAATCTTTGGCAGTGGCTTACTGAAAAGTTCAAAGCCATCGGCGAATTTTTTGGAAACATCGGCAGCAAGGTCGGAGGCTTCTTTAAAAACCTTTGGCCATTTAGAAAATCTTCGGATAACGAAAAAGTTTCTACATCATCCGAAGCTGCCAACAAAAATATAAATGCTGATCTAAAACTTCCTGCGAATCGAACCGTTGCAAACTCAAATAACAAAACTCTAACGAATAACATGACATTCAATATTAGTGGTGCTGCGGATTCAGAAAATATTGCTGATGAAATTGCTAAGGCTGTGAAGCAAACATCCCGCGACGCCATGTATGACGCACCATTTTACGTTGGGTAAGTTTCTATGATGCTAGCACTCGGTCCTTACTTTTTCTCATGGCTTACCGCGAGTTACCAAAACAAAACTGAGTCACGGAACTATCGCTGGGAAGCACAAAATGTCATCGGCCAATTTCCTCTCTACCAATACATGGGACCTGGCGAGCAAGATTTAAAATTGGACGGCGTGATTTATTCAAACTACCACGGGGGAATTTTGCAATTGCCACTCATGAAAGCAACCGCGTCAAAAGGCGAACCATTGATGCTGGTCGATGGTCTCGGAAATGTTTTAGGAAAATGGGTAATCACTCATCTTGAAGATAAGCAAACAACATTTTGCTCAAACGGCCTGCCTCGCAAAGCTGAGTTTGTACTTGAATTGAAAAAGTACGAGGACCGCCAAAGCCATATATTATTGGAGCTCCTTAAGTGAACACCGAGTACATCACAAAAGATCGCGATTGCTTAGACATGATCTGCATTAATTGCTATGGCTATTGCAGTGGGGCAATGGAAATCGTCATCCAAGCAAATCCCTGGCTCGCCGATTACACAGGGTACTTACCCGCAGGCCTTCGCATAATCTTGCCAGTGATTGAGATGAAGCCAACAAAAGACACCATCAGGATTTGGTCATGATCCCTTTATTTGATATTCAACTTCGCAACACTTCGCTGTTCGAAAAAATTCAGCCGTACTTAATTAGCCTGACCCTCACGGACGAGCCAGGCCTGAAAAGTGACAAGCTGGATATTGTCCTTGCCGATAAAAATTTAGACATTCCGCAGATTGGCGATCTGCTCAAAATTTCCCTTGGCGACAAAGAAACCGGCTTATACGACATGGGGACGTTTTCAATCGATGGTTATTCATTGTCACATAACGAAATGCGCATCACCGCCCACGCAGCCGATTTTCTCGAAGATTTTAAGAATCCAAAATCACGGTCATTCGAAAATACTTCGAGTGGAAATATTTCACTCGCGAGTGTTATTCAAACAATTGCTGCAGATCATAATATTACCGCAAGAATTTCACCCGAATTATCTGGTATAACTTTTTCAGCACTTCACCAAACTGCGGAATCTGATTTGCATTTCCTGACCCGACTTGGTCAGCAATTCAACATCCTTATCAAGCCAGCAGGCAACTGCCTCATCGCAATGCCATCCGGCCATGGATTTTCTGCATCCGGTTCTCAACTTTCAGAAGTCAGTTTGACTCCCGATTCCACTATCAACTGGTCCCTAGAATTTTCTAAAAAGGAACAAGTCCCAAGCGTCACCGCCAAAGGCTACGATACCGACAACGCTGAAGAATTCTTTGAAACAGTCGGCGAAGGCTACGATTCCGATTTTGAAGGCGCCCATGATGATGACAACGTTTTTGCTAAAAATGAACGCTTTTCAAATGGCGACATCGGATATTCGCTGCGTGGCTTGTACCCAACACGAGAAGCTGCAAAGGTTGCAGCCAAAGCAGTCTATGAAAAATTGACGCAAAAGGCCTACACCTTCACAGCCGAAATCCCAGGAAATTCAAACGTTTTAGCCGAATCAAACTTAAAACTAACTGGCTTCCGCCAAGGCATTCCAACCACCTGGATCATTTCGCGAAGCACACACGCATTAAATTCCATGGAGTACAGAACTTCGCTGGAAGCCATGCTTTCGGCAGATTATCAAACGGAATTCAATGTGCAAGGGTAAAAAAGGTCACTTTTTGAGACAATACGCTACAAGTTAATTAAAACTTGAGCGTTGTATGCCCTTTTTGATGAGAAAAATCAAAATTAACGATTGTGGGTGCTTGCTTCGAACTTAAAATGATCATCCGTCCGTTGATTGGTGAATTGTCGTCTGTGGTGTGCTAAAGCGTGTCTGGTGGCGTTGGGCGTTTTTTGAATGATTCTGAGCCTTTTTAGAGTACATTTCCTCAAAATTTGGGTAGGGCGGTGCACATTAAGGGTGTGCCACTTACACGATCAGCAAGTGTTGGCTTTCAATGCGAGTTAGGATCTTGCTGCCGCATTTTTAGGCGCTCACAGCTGGGCAAAATGGCGGCTGTTGCGCACAGCAATGAAGATTTTTGCAGGTTGCTTGTTTTAATTGGTGAGGTCGTAAGTTGGTCTTTATTTAAGAGTTTATCCTTTTTCATAGATGAATGCGTGTGTTAATCAGGGGCGCATGTATAGTTATTCGTCTTTTGCAAGAGAATTATTTTTATTTATTTTATACATTCTAAATGCATCAATTTAGAAACGAAGTGCAATGTAGGGATTAGCGTTGCTAATCCACATATTTGAGGGCGTTTGGGGGATAAAGGTGTAAATAAATGTAGAGTTTTTGTGAGTTTTTGGAGGAAAAATTGAAGTTTTTTCCTAGGGGAAATTATATAGAAAAAAAGAGGGCGTTGTTGCGGTTGGGCAGTGGATGGGCGGAAATATGCTAGCAGGTAATGTTAATGGCGTTGGGGAAGCTTTTAATAACGCGACGAGCTATATTCGGAGAAATATGGTTTTGTGGGGATTTGTTTTTGATTATCCTGAGTTCGTTGATTATTTAGGAGATCGTAGAAAAACAGTTGTGGATTTACAGAGTCAAGAAAATACATTGGTGTTGGTGGGGCAAAGTAGTGTGCCTACGGGTACTGTGTTGGGGGATATTAAAGAGTTGTACTTGGTGGGGAATTGGAGTCCAACGGGGTTGGATATTGCGGGTTGTACGGGGTTGGTGACACTTGGAATGTTTGATGGTGGAGTTGGGTTAGATAGTGATCAGAGGAGTAAGATATCTAGTTTGGTAAAAGGGCAAAAGAAGTTGCAGAATTTGATTGTTATGAACTGGGGTGGTGTTGAGATTGCAGAGGGGGCGTTTGGGAGTACGTCTGCATCAAATAGTGCTAAGAGCTTAGTCAAAGTAATAATTAACAAGGCTATAAGTATTCAAAATGAAGCATTCTCACGGTGCGAAAACCTTATCACGGTATCAATTCCGGATGCAGTAACCATTGGTATTCTCAGCGGAAGTGCTTATGGTCCCTTTGAATACTGCATCAATCTAAAAACAGCATCATTTCCTGTTGCTGAATCCATTGGCAATTACGCCTTCTACGGCTGCAATGCGCTACAAGCAGCATCATTTCCTGTTGCTAAAGAGATTGGCAGCTACGCCTTCAACTGCTGCTATGCGCTACAAGCAGCATCATTTCCTATTGCTGAAGAGATTGGCGTTCAAGCCTTCTACTGCTGCTCTGCGCTACAAGCAGCATCATTTCCTGCGGCAGAAAGCATTGGCGACAAGGCCTTCCGCTACTGCACAGCCCTACAAGCAGCATCATTTCCTGCTGCAACAAGCATTAGCGACTACGCCTTCCGCAACTGCCCAGCCCTACAAGAGATAACGTATCCGCAAGGGGCAAGTATTGATAAGCGGTATGCATTTTATGGGTGTACACAGACTATTAGGATATTGAATCCTAATGGGAGTTTGCGTGAGACGTATAATGGATGAGGAGTTGGCATTCCGCTGTTCGTTCTGCCTCCGGCTCGACCAAAATATAATGGCGGAGTAGAACGCATGCAATCGAACATACACAAAAGTCCGGTTTCTAGGGGACGGGGAAGTGGTGACACTTCCTTGTTCCCCGGCTGATAATGGAGAGGGATTGGTGGTTGTGGCCCCATTATAAACCCTTTGGGGGAGGGAGCCCCTCTATAGCTAAGCCACTTGGCAGGGGAGTAAGAGAATTATTACAAAACGTTAGAACTCTTGCCTAAAAAATGAAAATAAAGACTCACCTGCCAAGTGGCTTAGCTATACAACCACACGTAGTGCTGATGAATCTGAAAACCGGTAGACGTTTACTTTCTGTTAACCTTTAATTAGTATAATTATCTTGTTTGGAGAAATTTTTTGAGATACATTGCAATGATCAGGAACGATAATACAAACAAGTTAAAAAATAGAGGAATATTTCGAAATGGATTGCTGTCAACGATGGTGTTGACAACAATTAGTGTCGGATTGCGGGAAGATATTGAGGCAAAGCTTACGCCAGCGGTTCTTGCTTCTGTTCCAATGGTTGTCATGGGTAATCCACCCGCAGCATTAGTTGCACCAGTTGGTGCACCACTTTTGGCATGTAACATAGCATTGGCTAACACGTTGGCAAATGCTATGGCAGCGCCACTTGCTAACATTGCTGGAATTGGAGTTAATGTAGCTCAAGCGTTTCTTGCAAATGCTCCAGCGTTTGCAGCTGCTCCAGTCGCACCTGTAGCTGCTGGTCCAGGTATCCCCGGCGTTCCGCCTCCTGCTTTGGGTGCTGTAATACCCGTAAATGTAGGCATGGCTTTTTTCGGACCACCACCTCCAGTACTACCACTACCAGCTGCAATCACAGACCCAGCTATTGCTGTTGCTACATTAATTATTGCTTGTGCTAGAACTGTCCACGGTAAGCAGGTGGTGCAGCGGCAATTGCAGCGGCAATTGCAGCGGCAGGTGGTGCAGCGGCAGGTGGTGCAGCCCCCGTATTAAATCAAGCTGTTATTCAAGCCATTGCAGCTGCGTGCGCTCCTGTAGCAGGTGGTGGAGCTTTTGCTCCAGTTGCAGGCGGAGCCACATTAGGCGCAGATTTTATTAATGCAGTAAATAGTAACAACGTGCCGAATACGATAACAGCTGCGATTAATCTTGTTTCGGCTTTTGTGGGCGTTGCGGGAGCTCCAGCTGTTTTGCCAGTTGGCGCTCTTGCTGGCGCTTTACCTGGTCTTTTTCTTCTTGCCCCCCAAGATCAGGCAATATCTCTTTGGAATCATTTGACGGAACGTGGACACTTATGGAGCATTCCTGTACTACCTGGCGCGCCCGCTGTTATTCCAGTAGCACAAACTTTACATTATATCGTTTGGAATAGAGCTGCGAGAGTTGGAAGTCATAATAATATTCCAACGACTCACACTTCTTTTATAATTCCTGGCGGAGCTGGTGGAGCGGGTCATTTCACTAATCTTTTAACAGCTGCAGATGCTGCTAGTAATGCTGCAGCACCAGCGCCAGGAATACATGTGTCATATGGAGCAACAGTTTTCGGTGCGGCAGGCCATCCCGCTTTTGCGGGGACGGGTCTAGGTGCGGCTTTGGGCGTGCCCCGCGATGGAGTACGAGTACATCTAGATCTTGCAGCTGCTGCCGCAGCTGCACCTTTTCCGGGAATAGGAAACGTCGTAAAATGTGACTTAACATGCCCCACAGCGCTAGGAGGAAGACTTCAGAGATATGTTCCCTATGATTGTGTAGCAGCCGTACACGAAGGAGAAGCAACATTGCTTGAAGCAGTTTCATCTCTTTCAGGGGTAAATGCACAAACGGGATTTGCTGTAGCTCCGGCTCCATTTTTACCTTTACTAGGAGCGGGAGCTGGTGCCCCTGCCGCCTCAGTTGTGGCCCCTGTAGCAACCGGAATAGTGACAATATGCGCAAAAGTAGATAGAGTCGCTACTATGTACGCAGAATAAACAACAATCCCCCAATCCCTTAAGGGGATTGGGGTTCCGTACGAAACACTACAAGAACAACAGACTAAGAGCTATGCCTAATGCAAACATTGTTAAACTACGATTACTGCAATCATTTCCTAAAAAACCTGCCGATCCACAAGATTTAATTTACGAAAATATATAGCTAAGCGCATTCAGAATGCACCTTTTCCAAAATCTCATCACAGGTTTTAATCAAACACTCACTGATTGCATCTTTTAATGAACTTAAGTATTTTGAGACGATTCTAACTCGTCCTTTTAACGTCCCCCAAAAATTTTCGATAGGATTTAAATCGGGGGAGTACGGAGCTAGAAACAATACGTTACACTTTGCGGCTTCTATTAATTCAATAGTTTCTTTACTTTTATGAAAACTGGCATTATCCATAATTACGGTTTGTCCTGGACGCAAAGCGGGACATAAGTGAAATTTTATCCAATCATTGAAAACTCTAGTGTTCGTGTTCTCTGAGTAAATCAATGGAGCGATTATTTCATTGTTCACATACGCAGCTAAAACATTAAGTCTTTGAAATTTTCGTCCTGGTTTTTCAGCAAACAATCGACAACCACGCTTGGCATACCCATACAATGTAGTTAAAAATGTTTGAAACCCTGTTTCATCCACGTATACCCTATTCTTTTCAGGAATTTTTAAGAGTTTATCTAAATATTCTTGCCTTTTTTCTTCATTCCGTTCTTTGTACAAAAAGTGTTTTTTTTACGAGTGTAGTTTATCTTTTTAAGGGCATATTGGATAGAACTCCGATGAACTCCGAACGTTTCCGCCGCATCTTTTTGCAATGCATCTGGCGTTTTATCGTAAAATTCTTTTAATTTTTGTGGATCAACTTTCTTAAAAGAACGATTCAGAGGCTTTCTCTCAAGAGATCCAGTTTGGGCAAAACCCTTGTTCCATCGAGAAATAGTATGCCGATCAAGGTCAAACAGCCTCGCCGTTTCCTTAAGAGATCCATTCGCGTTGTAGTGAGCAATCACTCTGCTCCGAAAATCAATACCATACATAGTGAGCTACATTTTTAGACGTATAATGTTCTTGTAGCATTACTTATTGCAATTGTGTAGCATAAGCCTTTCAATATGTCATTGTGATTCGCCAGGGCGCACATTCAACGCGCCTAGCTATATAGCGTCAACTTACAATGCTTTGCTAGCTCGGGATGACGTTATCAACATTCCACTCATGTCCATTCCTCCAACGGCTCTGATATGCGAATCCACTAAAGATCAATGGCGACAAACACCAGTGGAAGCTTAATCAAAATCTCCAGATTCCAATCCTCGAATGACGCCTATTAACTCCATTACCACTCTATCATAAGGCTTTGTCCTTGCCTCGTATAAGCAATGCATATGCCTAAGAAATGGCAATGCATCCCTAAATATGTTACCCAAAGACCAGTCACTAATTAAGCCAGAACACGTCATATTGAACCAAATATAAAACTCCGGCCTTCCATCATTTAAAATAATAAAACCTCCTGTTCGAGCATATGTATCCATAAAATTGACATCAATAAAACGCTTTCCATCTGCTGTCCATATCTCATGTCCGTAATCTGCGTACTCCCGATAAATAGGATGGTTCTGAAGACATTCTCCTCCAAGATCGCCATAATCCATACCCAATTTATAGCTTAACGCGACCACTTCACAACTCAACGCTATTACAGCGCAACATATTGCTCCTACCTTTTTAAGAGTATTATGAAACATTATTATCTCCTATAAAAAAAACTAGCAGATGCGCAAGCCGGTAATACAGCGCTATTCGAGAAAATCGAAGAAACTCAAAAGACATCGATTTGAGCTTTTCCCATTTCTTATGCAATGCCTTACTTCTTTCCCGACAACTGCAATTGCAACCACCCCATTAGTACATCATCTGTTTGCGGCATACAATCTTTTCGTTTGTGTGTATCAGGTTCATATGATTTGAGACGATTCGCCGTCCTCCAGAACGCTTTAAGGTACTCTATTGGAGTTCTCAAATTCAACCCTGCGTGAGGTCGATTGTTATTATATTTGTCGGGTATATTTCTTTAACTCTCGCCGGATTCCCATGAGCGAGTGTTCTTGCATGCGTTTATCCTCATAAAACTCCTCTCGGTAAGTTTGATTGCTGCGTTCTACTCCGCCATTAAAGTCTGAGCATCTGTCGATAGTTTCGTCTAAAAATCGTGTGCAGTATTGTTGTTTGCGCTAGTAGGTTTTTGCTTTCTGGGGGAGTTGGGTTTGGTTGATGGGATTTTATTAGACCTTCTTATGAAGGTCTTTTTTTTACGTGTGCACTGTAAACACACGTATATATTAAAGCGATTATGTATATTTATTCTTTATTTTTGTGTGTATCAATTTTGGAATGAAGTGCAATTTTGGGGAATCGTTGAGAGAGTATGAACAATAGAGAAAGTATAGCGTCATTTGTTGCAGTAGAGGAGGTAATGGGGTGCGACTTGAAACGAAAGGATGAATTATGTAAATCCAAGTAATTCACTTAGTGAGAAATCACTATTTGTAAGCTGTTGAGTAACAGTTGGAGATAGACCAACCGGGCAAAGGCTAGCTACCAGCCCGTATCTAGTCATTGGAGCCGAAGCAGTAATACTAGGTTTAAGCGTATGACAGAGAGTCTGAGAGCCGAAATGCGAAAGCGTGAAGTGATTGAGCCTCGAAAAACAGGAGTGAAGGTGCTGATTCGTTCCCATTTGGAGCAAGCAAAAGCCGAAGCAGTGATATGGCGAGCTGCTAGGCACCTTCCGGGGTCGGAGAGCTTGGCGAGCAGACATAGTTGCGAAACGGAACAAGTGAGAACCTGCATTTTCCAGAACTGGTACTGAAGGCGAACTGCGAAAGTAGGGAGCAAACAGGAAGCAATGCAGGAAGTCCGGTGTCTTCATAGTAGCGTAGAAGCTGGGTAATGCCAGTGGAGCGAAGGGAGACAGGTTATGTTGATTAACTGAAACATTGTTAATCCAGATTAAAGGCTGAATATGATTGAAGAATACGTAAGTTTTATAAAGCAATTTGTGGAAAGCCACAAAGGGGTGAAAATTCAGAACTTGAGTAGCGTGCGTCCTGAAATGAAAGGAGAGAAAGGAAAATGTAATCCAAGTAGTTCACTTGATGCGAAAGCATCATTTGTAAGTCGTTGTTGTACAGCCGGAGATAGACCGGCATGGGAAAGGACAGCTGCCACCCATTATCAAGTCCTTGGATCTGAAGCGGTAACGCCAGGTTTAAGCGTAGGACAGAGAGTCTGAGAGCCGAAATGCGAAAGCGTGAAGTGATTGAGATACGAAATAGTTCTAAGAAGTTGAAGCCGATCCATTGCTACTTGGAGCAGGCAGCATTCTGTGGGTCGATAATAGCGAGATTCATAGAATTCAACCGGAATCTGAGAACCTGGCGAGCTTTATACAGGACAACAGCGGAACAGGAGAGATCCTGCATTTTCCACAAAGGTGGTACGGAAGGAGAATCTGTGAAAAGAGGATCCAACCGGATGGAATGCAGGAAGTCCGACGAGTTAATAGTAGTGAAGAAGGGCGTGAAAGCGTCTGGAGCGAAGGGACTCGGGTTGTGGTTGTGAGCTGTGGAACGC
>JAISCJ010000144.1 GCA_031265645.1 Holosporales bacterium
TTATTGTCCTCAATGCGCTAGGATAAACACATTTGTGTGGCGTGTAGTCCCCGAATCCTAGCGAATAAGGATATGTTGAAATCATCATGGAAAAAATTGTTATTTCAGGTGGCAAACCACTTTGCGGGCGTGTAAAAGTTAGTGGAGCTAAAAATGCTAGCTTGCCATTAATGGCGGCGTCAATTTTATCCGATGAGCCACTAGTGCTGCATAACATACCAAAGCTCAGCGACATAACGTTAATGGCAGAGCTGTTAACTCATCATGGCGTGCATATTTCATATGATGCAGCAACACAAGCATACACATTTGCCGCGCTCTCAATTATAGACACAACCGCGCCGTACGAAATTGTGAGCAAAATGCGCGCGTCCATTGTTGTCCTCGGTCCAATGTTGGCGCGATGCGGTGAAGCAACGGTGTCGTTGCCTGGTGGTTGCGCGATTGGGACGCGCCCGGTAAACATGCACATTGACGGCTTGAGGGCGCTTGGCGCAACGGTGTCGATTGAAAATGGGTACATTCATGCAAAAGCACCAAAAGAGGGCCTTGTTGGAACCACAATTATTTTGCCATTTGCGACCGTGACTGGCACAGAAAACATCCTTATGGCAGCCGTGTTGGCTCGAGGGCAAACCATCATCAAAAATGCCGCCAAAGAGCCTGAGGTGTGTGACCTAGCGAAATGCCTGGTTAAAATGGGAGCACACGTTGAAGGCATTGGAACCGACACGTTAGTAATTAGCGGACGGACGCACTTAAACGGGGCGACGCACCACGTTATTCCTGACAGAATAGAAGCTGCAACATATGCAATTGCCGGAGCAATTACTTATGGCGACATTATTCTGGAAGGCGTTGTTTTCGACGATTTGCTAGCATTTTGGGATTCACTATTGAAAGCTGGAGTAACTGTCGAAAAAGTAGAATCTGAAAATGCCGCAATATCTAGTGTTACTGCTCATGCTGAGCATCGACGCGACGAAGCAACAAACTTTTTACAATTTGGTGTAGGAATACGAGTTCCAGCAGAAATAAAAGGCGTTGACATAATGACAGAGCCATATCCTGGCTTTCCAACTGATGCACAAGCACAATTCATGGCCTTAATGACACGATGCGACGGAGCTGCAATGATTACAGAAACAGTCTTTGAAAATCGCTTTATGCATGTATCCGAGCTGTGCCGAATGTGCGCAAACATTACCATACATAATACGTCTGCACTTGTCCGCGGCGTTGATCAACTGGTTGGTGCAACTGTAATGGCTACGGACCTTAGGGCATCTGTATCATTGGTGTTGGCGGGATTGGCGGCGAAGGGAGAAACGACGATACAGCGGGTGTACCACATCGATCGTGGATATGAACGAATCGAACAAAAGCTGCAGACCTGTGGAGCAATGATTGAACGAGTGAGATAGCGCAAAATATAGGGCGCCATCCAATCGTCCATAATATTAATTTTCAAATCCCGACTAAAAATGTCATTTTTTCATTGTAAGCTCATCTATACCCAACCGTTAAAAGAATTACCAACAGGAGTCCTTCCTATTCAGCTAGTTGATGGGTACCCATCGACAAGTGGGAATCTTTTTGCACTTGGGTATAATTGACAGAGATAGCATTTTTTGCCAAAGTAACCAGTGTGCCCCTGTGGCGGAACTGGTAGACGCGATAGACTCAAAATCTATTACCTTTCAGGTGTGGGAGTTCAAGTCTCCCCGGGGGTACCAAAAAATTTTTTCTGGTGATTGATTGCTGTATGGTTTGCCATTGTGGCAAAGAAATCAATAGAGCACTCCGCCTCCTGGCAATCTTAGGAATAAACCGAAACACGGTTTCAGTAACCTAGGCTTCGTTGGACAGTATGTTTAGTCGAGCGGGCAGTGTGCACGTTATCAACCTTCTACTAATGTATGTATCAGCCAGCTTAGGAATTTAACATAATTTAAAAGCGAAAATCGACAGACATGAGTAGAAGCCTAATAGTATCAACGCGCAAAAAGCAAGAGGATAATTTTTGAGAGTTTAACTCTTTTTTAATGTTTTTGTGCTATATAAATCCATCCCTAACCCCCACCCACCCTGGGGTTTTTTAGCGGTGGGCGCGACACATCTATCACAATCATCCCCCACAAAAAGTAAACAATGCAACCTACTCACCACATTTTTCCGCATACTATTTTTTATTATGTTGCACAAAAACATCATTGATTTCATCTCTTTTCTTCTTGGTCTTTTTTAGAAAATTTTCCTAACGAGCCCTAGTGAATCTTGAACAGATATTAACACCATATGTACATATTCCATCTGGAACACACAGGATCAGACCCTTTGCTTGCAGGGTTTTTGTCCTTAAATAATCCTGTGTTTCATATAGGAGCCATAGATTAGCGAGCGTCAACAAAATATTAATATTCAGATACTTTCCAGAAATTCGAGTTAGATTTGGTTAGATACAGTATAACTAGAATAGTACAATACTATTTGTTACTGTTATTTACATTGGGGGTTAGAACTGAAGGAAAGTGCTAAAAATGTCAGATATTTTTTGTAACGTCAATAGAAGGAATTTTAGAAAAATCGTACGGAGCCGTTTTTCAGCGTGGACTTGTATTCCAGAGCGTGCTAGGTGGCAAGTGCCGCATATACAATCATCTGAATTTATTGCGAAACGCCGGCGTCTGCTGACAACGTCATTAAAAGGCGCTCTGTTTGTTGTGTGTGCAACAGTAATTTCAGATCGCGCGTTTTCCAGTCGTCCTACAGCAATATCGGCTGCTGTAAACACCGTGTCTGCGGATCTTTTATATTTATCAGATGTGACCGAAGTATTAACAGAACCAACGGCAAAATTAATCATAGCAAAAGCTTGGAACTCACCATTTTATGCAGATCAGTTCAATTCTTATAGTGAGGAAAAGCGAAGGTTGCTACTGTTTTTGTTAACGGCCATGCCTTCAGATCCCAAACAAGTTAACACAGATTTGGCTGATTTCCTGAAGATGTGTGACGATGCGAAAACCCTCAGTCCTAATCTGATAGATGGAAGTTTCGTGCCAACAGATCGGCAAAGTTTTACGCGTGCTGGACTCGCGTATTTGCTTGGATATACCGAACCTAATGTTTGCGACTTCAGGCAAGCGGCTGAGTTGTTTGGCAAAGCCAGAGATCCTAATGAACTTCGATTATCACGACGCGAATCTTTGTTACAGATGTACTCTGCAATAGGTGCGTTGCAGCCTCTTTCTTCGGCGGATATACTCGATTTGCCGGCAAATATGGCGGATTTGCAAAGTTGGTCCTATCAAGTTGCAAGTAGTCGCGATATGATTCTTTCAGACAATTTTGCCTACTGGTTAAAATTATTACAGCATATGCAGGGAGTCGGAATAACAAGAGGTGATGCCTATGATCTGCATTTTGCAGCACGAATACAACGTGCAGCGATGGAGCTTGACTATTTGTTTATTCAGCGACATATGAACCTTGCGCTGAGACTTGGTTCATTGCCTTTGATTACGCTTTGTAAGGATGTGTCGCAACAAGCGGCAAGCTTTATAAGAAGGCGAGAACATCTGATAGCGCCCGTTCCGATAGAAGGACGCGAATTCAAATTTATAGATCGACGACCAATGGAAATATTACTTGGGGATGATCGTATGCGGCGTGAATGGCCAATGCGTGCTGATCTTCAGGTTGTAGACACTCCCTTTTTGAAGGCGTTCTTATTACAAAAACTGGACACAAGCCGCAGCGTAACATGTACTGCACAAGGGTTAAATGATCTTATCGCATTAATCGATTTGCCGTTGTCTCGTTTCCGAGATTATGGCGTGATTTCTTCGGATGTGTGGAGCGGAGCAACAATACCATTAAAAGATGACATACCTGGGCTAACAGCTGGCGACGCAATCTACCTACAAGATTTGTCTACACAGTTCTTAAGATTTCTTAGTGAACGAATCGTAACACTGGAATTTGCTGATACAGAATACGCGTTAGATGCTATGAAAAATTCACTACAGGCGCTGCTACGAAGAAATTTCGAAGCATTAGCTGTTCGGTATCCTTCTGAGGCAGAGCTTGCTAATTATCGTCAAAGTGTACGTTTTTCGGAATTCTGTAAAGGCTTCGTTAGGTTTGATGTCCGCGAAGGTGATGACACTTACGTAAAAAAACTAAGCCTAGAAATACCCGAAGGGAAAGGATACAGCAAGTGGGGTGATACGCCAGTTCAACGGCTTGAAGAACTAGCACTATGCATTGAATCAGTACGTTCTTCTGATAAGAGATTGGAATACACTTACGGAACATTAGGACATACATTATTTTTGGCCGCCAGAACAGTATTGCTTGAATTTTTTACGCCACAATCTATGGCCGTTTCTGACATTGCAGAGATACAAAATATGTCGCCACTCGCGCGCAGCACATTAGCTATGTTTTATTACTGGTTTAATTTAGATCGTCTGGGTTTTTTTATGAAAACCTCCTTCTGTGATTCGCCGTATCCACTTCACAAAGAATTAACACTAAGTGTGCTTCCAAACTTTGATTCAGTAACGCTCCCCCCATATTTCGAGGTACTAAGCGAGTGCATGATTGGTGCTTTGCCACGCTTGTACCTTAGAGATACTGCGTGGAGAGAATTTTTTGAACAGTATATGGAAGCAGCCCCTTTTGCAATATTTGCCCGTTGGAAAGCGGATATTTTAGGTCATGCCATTGACGGGTATAATTATAACCCCAATTATAAATGTAGTATCGATTCGGAAATACATAAACGTATCGACAGAGCATTTAATGCCGTTTTTACCGGAGAAGTTTTCAACGATGAAATAACGTGTACTTTTTGGGACAGAAGTGTAGCGACATTTGCAAGCGGGAGTCAAATCCCTAGTTTAAACAAAGAGGGCAGCCCTCCAAGGTTTTTAGAAATACAAGGTCGAGCCAAGTATGAGTGCGATTCTCCTTATTTACGAGGCGTAACATTATGGGACGCTAAATATTCTCCGAATTTACCAATCGTAGATCCTGACGAGTTCCCGAGCTTCGATATTGATCTTACTGCAGTCAATAGCCCGTCGTTGGCCAGTTGGGGAATGCTGATATCAATGGCAAGGACGGATCCAATTTATCGAACTTTTCTTCCGCGGGATTTTATGTTACGTGCCGGAGCACGTCAAAATGCAAATCTGATGACTTCTTTGTTCGCGGAAAGGGAAAGTACATTCTGCCTACCTAGCGATGATTACACGGGTCGTGTCGTCGATGTGTTGCCGGAATCGTTCTTCGAAATCGCGCCACGTCTTAGACAATTCGGGACATTATACGGTGAAAATCCATTCTCAATGGACGCCGAGACATGTCAGCCTGGCTGGGAGAAGAGCATTCAATCATCCGTGCTTTTCAATCAGAACTGGTGTAGGCTGCTAGGCTCGTGGAATTGCAAACCGGACAGTTATTCCACTACGTTTGGTGCGCTGTGTCATCGTACAGCTGATGCGACAAAATGGAGCGACGTTCCTGTGTTTGTGGAAAAAATTCCGTACGATTCTCCATTTATGCTGGACAATACAATTGTTTCAATAGCAGATAAGCCGCTCTATGAAGTTGCACTTACTTGCGCTAGGCAGTACTACAGGAGACAAATAAACCCATCGGGGACTGCACTATTATTGGAACATGGACGGTTTTTAGAACTAAGTGGCTTAACTATGCGCAGCTCGCAAGCGCTAATTACACCGCAGATAGCAAAAAGCAGACAAATTTCTGAACTGACGTTTGCTAAACAAATGTTGCACAGCAAGCTTGTGCGAGATTTGCATAATGATATTGAGATTCTGGCAGGAGGGTACGTAAACTTTTTAGTAGGATCGCCTGATGCTGACGAGATAAGGCAATCGTTTTCGTTCGATGTGTTTAACTTAGTGCTAAACAAAGTCGCCTCTAGTCTGAAAACAGTCAATCTATGGCAAACATATAATTTTTTGAAAGAAACCGTGCTCGGCGAAGTTGCTAACGCCGTTGGGAACTCGTTGTTACGTAGTGATTTGAAACTTCCATATGTTGACCTAATGTAGATTTGAAGAATTGTAACGAAAGTCAATTCAAGGCATATGTAACATCAAATCGCATATGTAAGGTGACAGATCAATCTCAAGATGCGCATACAAAGTAACGCGTTGCGGGATATGATCTGTCAATGATTTCTCGTTTTTGGATGAGGTCCCGACGACGAATTGTGGATCTTTTTGCGGATGGGTCTACAGGTTCTAAAAACTGGGAGCAGTTTATACCGGTGCGGCATCCTCAATTATCATCTGTACCATTCCAGGATTAAATGAGTCTTCCTTTATCGTAACAACAATTGACATTGTTTTCGCGCTTAGCAACGCTTCTCCTAGTGCCGTGCCAACTGCCCGAAATGCAATTGCGCGCAGCTTGTCTCCAGCTTCATTCTTAAAAACGCATTGCAAATGACAGCCAGAAAGAGATTTAGTGAATGTAGGAGTGACTCTGCGAATGCAGAACTTGGGCGCAGGATTGCCAACTCCGAAGGGCTCAAGTCGCTCTAATTCGTCCAATAAATCAAACGTTGGGCACAATATTTCTGCATCAATGTGTAGTGTTGGGACATACGCTTTTACAAAATCTTCCGTTTCTGCGTTTAAAAAATCGTAAAAAGCCTCAAATTTTTCGCGTTGGAGCGAAAAACCTCCTGCCATTGAGTGACCTCCGCCGCCAACCAGCAGTTCAAGCCTAACGGCCTTGTGAATGAGCTCTCCAACATTTATTCCCGGAATCGAACGCGCAGATCCCTTGCAAACATCGTCATCAATTGATACGACGAACGAAGGCCTATTGTATCTGTCCTTTAGCCTACTTGCTAAAATCCCAATGAGCCCCGCGTGCCAAGATGGCTGGCCGATTAGTATGGTTGGATTTTTCGCTAATTCACGAGCTTCAATTTCGTCGAGCGATTCCTGAAGCATTTTTTTTTCCATGCGCTGACGTTCCTCGTTAAGAGAATTCAACTCCAGCGCAATTTCCTTTGCGGCAATATCGTCGTGAGTTGTCAACAATTTTGTGCCCAGCGATGACGAGCCAATCCTTCCGCTAGCGTTAATCCGCGGGCCGATCGCAAATCCCAAATGTCCTGCAGAAACTTTGTCCTTGATGCATGCAACGTCTATCAATGCGCGAATTCCTATGTTGTTGCGCATTAATTTTAGCCCGTGCCGTACAAATGCGCGGTTTAACCCTAATATCGGCATCACGTCGCAAACTGTTCCAAGCGCAACAAGATTGCAATATTCAAGTAGGTTTGGAGGCGTAATCCCGTGGTTTTCAAAAAAATTAATCTCGTTGAGCCGACGCTGAAGCGCGACAATGAAGAGGAACACCACACCAGCGGCACACAAATCTTGAGTGTGAGGTACGCAAGATTGATCTACTCGGTGAGGATTTATTACAGCAATTGCTTTAGGAAGCTCCACATTTGCGGCGTGATGATCCAATACGATTGAATCCAGACCAATAGAGTTCGCTAGTTCAATTTCCTTTACGGATGTTGTTCCACAGTCCGCCATTATTACTAATGTTGTTCCTTGGTCCTTTATTTTGCAGACCGAATCCATGTGGACACCGTATCCCTCGGACAATCGATCAGGAATATAGTAATCAACATTTATGCCAAGCTGTTCAAAATATTGAACCAGCAAAGACACGGATGTTGCGCCATCAACATCGTAATCGCCGTATATGGTTATCTTTTCGCATGTACATTCTGAGTTGTTTGCTTTGATGCTTTCTATTGCACGAACAACCCGCTCCACCCCCTCGTCCATTCCAAGCAATAGCGAAGGGTTTGGAAGTAAGTCTTTTAACAATGGTGTTAAAAATTCAGAAACGTTTGATGTTGTAACATTTCTTGCGGACAATATTCGCGCAACAACATCGCTAACTCCGCACTGCTGTTGAATGGCAAGTACATTGCGCTCGTCGCATTGTGGGAATGCCCAGTGTTTGCCTGTGTGCGATGTCTTTGAACTTGTAATCATGTACTACTTCGTCAATTTCTTCAAAAGTATATGAACTTCCCGCAATTGCTGTTCTGATACGCTACTTGGAGCCTTCATCATCAGATCTTCTGCTTGCTGATTGAACGGAAACGCAATTACTTCACGAATGCTTGGTTCATCCGCTAGCAACATCACAATGCGGTCAATTCCTGGAGCACAGCCGCCATGTGGAGGCACACCAAATTTAAAAGCGTTGATCATGCCTGAAAATCTTTCATCCACACTAGAACGCTCATATCCTGCAATTTCGAATGCTCTGTATAGTGTTTCGGGATCATGATTGCGAACTGCACCGCTTGATAGTTCAATTCCATTGCACACGACGTCATATTGAAACGCCTTGATTGCGAGCGGATCACTATTATTTAGCGCATCGAGCCCACCCTGAGGCATCGAAAACGGATTATGAGAGAACTGAATAAATCCAGTATGATGATCTTTTTCATACATTGGAAAATCGGTGATCCAGCAAAATTCGAAACGATCCTCTGCAATCAAGTTAAGTGTTTTTGCAATTTGCGTCCGAAGCATTCCGGCGTATTTTGCAGCAGTGTCAATGTTCGCATCTGCCACAAAAAACACGGCATCCGTTTCGTTTGTGTTCGCCAGCGAATATAACTGCTGCAGTCGTCCTTCTGTCAAAAACTTTACGATTGGTCCCTTCGCCCCACTGCTTTCTCTGACGATGTATCCCAGCCCAGGCATCCCATTTTCCTTTGCCCAACTGTCCAACTTTTCAAAAAAGCTTCGTGGCTGCGAACTCGCATTTTGCACGTTAATGGCACGTACCGCGCCCCCTTTCTTCAAAATATTGTCAAACGCTTGGAACGCACTATCTGCGAACGCTTCGTTTACATCGGCAATTATTAATGGATTCCTCAAGTCGGGCTTATCCGTGCCGTACTTTAACATTGCATCGCTGTACGAGATCTGAGGGAATGGCATTTGCGAAACAGAACGTCCACGTGCGAATTCGGTAAACACACCATGCAGCACAGGCTCTATTGCAGCAAACACGTCAGCTTGGGAAGCAAATGCCATTTCGAAATCGAGCTGATAAAACTCTCCAGGAGAGCGGTCTGCGCGCGCATCCTCATCTCGGAAGCAAGGCGCAATTTGAAAATATTTATCAAAACCCGCAACCATCAGCAACTGTTTAAACTGTTGAGGCGCTTGCGGTAGTGCATAGAATTTTCCTGGATGAATGCGACTTGGTACAATATAGTCCCTAGCGCCTTCTGGAGACGACGCTGTTAAAATTGGCGTTTGGATTTCCATAAAACCACGATCGATCATGTGTCGACGCAGATATGAAATGACCTCTGATCGCAAAATAATGTTTGAATGGACCTTTTCTCTGCGTAAATCCAAAAACCTATACGTTAAACGCAAGTCTTCTGCGCAGTCTAAATCCTGGTTTATCGGGAAAGGAAGGGGACTCGTACCAGCTAGCAAAACAACTGACTGCGCAACGACTTCAATTTCTCCCGTTGCAATCGACGCGTTAATCGTTTCTTTTGATCTACGCACTACTATGCCCTGAACCTGTATTATCGACTCACTTGGCAAGCGTTCTACTATCGAAAAACATTCGCTTTCTGGTTCAAATACACATTGGGTAATTCCGTAGTGATCCCGCAAATCCACAAACATTAGTTTGCCGTGGTCTCGTTTCCGATGCACCCACCCTGCTAATGTTACCTGGTCGCCTTCATTTCCTGCAGTTAACCCTCCGCACGAATGGGTTCGAAACGATGTTTTTAACGATCTCTCGCGCATACAGCCCGCCATAATCTTTTTCCTGGGCAGATTATAACGCAGACGCCAAACATCGCCAAACCTTAGTCGTAATATGAGAGATACAAAATTGAAATATTTTACGTGAATTTTATTCGCTAATGAGAGATAATCCCGGATTTGCTCCTGAGCAGCTTATCCACTCAGGAGTTTTGATCTCTAGTTAGGCTCCAGTTGAATTATTAGTTAGCTCTACGAATTTTTTATTTAGGCCAAAAACCGACAAGAACCATAACGTTGCAATTAGCAATATAACTGGCCCCAAAATAGGCGTTAGCGCCAATAACGTTGCTTCACCGCCAACAATTGCAAGTAACGCGGACACGATACCTGCGCCTCCAGACTTTCCAAGCCGTCCCCCTACAACCTCGATTGCGGCTTGTCCCTTGCCTTTCAGTTCTGGATCCAGCGGAATGTACGCCATTTGCTTTGTAGAATCAAACAGGGAGTATTTTGTCCCTTTAGAACACACATTTTGGATCAATCCCACGCCGACTGTTAGCATAACAACCGTCGTGCTCAATAATCCGAGATGTATGGGCTCAAATGGTCCAGTGACTCTAGTGTAGTTAAGCAAAACGAAGAAGATTGCACTCGTCGCTAAAAACATTATCGGCGTAACTAGTGCAGCAAAACGCCAGGAACAGCGACGCAAAATATTCATTCCTATCACCGTGAACACTATGGTGAATATCCCTGTGCAATTGCTCAAAGTCGCCATCATTTCCTGGTATGCATTTCTGTCTGGGAAAGCAATCTTAAGCTGGCTTTTCCATATTAACTCCACACAAGGCATGCAGATATTGTACCCAAGAACAATCATCAGCAATAAGCCTAAGTACGAGGACCTGAATATGCACTTAAAGCTTTCTCCAATCGATAACTTTAGTTTGGTTTTCTTTGTCTTTACTTGTGATTGGTCAAATAACTTTGGATCTGTTAATACGTGGCGTTGCATCCAACTGTACAAGTACATGATTATGCAACACGCGAAAAGGATACATATTGTAATAAATCCGAGATTTTCTACATATCCGTCATTATACCCTAGGGTTGTTCCATTGTTTTTTGCTGAACGCCCTATCCATGAACCAATCTTTAAGCAAGCTGCAGAGCATATTAATCCAACGTTTCCGATCAGTCCATAAAAAGCATAAAACCGTTTAGATTCGTTCACTTTAGTTGTAGCGTTTGCAAACTGCCAAAATAGCACGCCAATAGCAATGCTGCCCCAAAGTTCTGACATTATATAATACAGGCTATAGGTCCAGTTCGCAACTGCGGCAACGGGCCAAAATAGCCCTGCAGGAAGACTGCTGCGCCACGCGTCAATTGTCTCTGGGGAAGCATGTAACACTGGGCCGAGAGGACTAAGTACGAATCCAAACAATGCAAAGAACGACATAAAAAACATAACCAGCGTATAGAAAATCTTTTCGCTGCTCATTATGTTTGCTATTTTCGCGTAAACAAGCATGAAGATCATTGCGCAGGGAAGAACGCCACCTAATTTAAGGAAGCTCAACACTTCTGCGCCGCTTCTTGGGGCATTTACGACCAATACGTCCTTCGAATCTCGCATTAGCGTGTAGTTAAACAGAATGAACATCATCATCAACCCCATAGGGATGAATTTTTTCATTTCGTGATTGTGAATCGGCCACAAAATATTACGTAAGCCAGTAAACTCCTGATCTGGTTGCTCTTTAGCACTCATACATATTCTCTCTAGAAAAAACAAAAAACACGGTGCGGCGTATTTAATACGCGTCCCACACACACGAAATTCAACCGCGAGAGGGTAGCCCCGTTGACTCCTTCCACCACACGCATTCCCCTCCCAACCGAAGATCGCAACCATATACACTTGATTGCGCTGACGACAAATTCGAAATGGATAAAACGTAATGAAAGCAAACAAACCCGTTTATCATTCTAAGAGAGGAATGAGAAAATATCAAGATTGTGGCGTTTTTCTGTTCCAGGCGACCAGGGCGTTTAGTTGTTGAGAAATAACGTAAAAACTCACTCTAAACATTATTGTTTTCAGCCGATAATGTATTGGTTCAACGAAGGTGTGATTATTTTCACTTTTAGCAGCGATACTATCGCAGTATTGAACGTCGACTAATGTCTGTCGATTATTGCTTTTGAATTATGTTAATTTATTAAGCTGGCGGAAACAGACAGTAGTCAACAAACTTCATGAGCAAGTTGCAACAAACTCATGACTCGATATAACTAAAATACCTTAGCTATGACTTGATATTATAGGGCTTGGATACATGAGAATGTTAATATCAGCGTTATGACCCAGAATAGTCAATCGGATCAGTAGCTTCGTATTCTTTTATATCGACCATCCTGAGTACAACCTTTAAAAGAAGTTTTTGATCGTAATTTAAACAAGTTAAATCATCAACAGCCTTCGAATTTGCCACTTCGCAATAAAACTTTGCACGACGTTTAAATGAAGTAGCAGCATTGCCATTATTATCTTTTAAGGCAAAAAGGCACAACGCTTCTCCATTGGCGCCTGCTCCCCCAGCACGACAACGTATAATAACCTCCTTGCCATTGCTTGCAGTTATTACAAATGGTTTTTCGATGACATATTCCACATGCTCGTGACCGCCAGCTATAACTATGTTCAACCGTCTTAAAATTTCTTCATCTATTCCTGCTGCTCCAGGAAAGAGCCGAGATACTTGTTCAAAAAACGCAAATACCCTTAAATAATAATCATGAGCAACAAATACTACAAACAAAGGCCCGTTCGGATTACGACGAGCTAACTCACATAAAGCCTCTTTTAATGAATGCCACATATGACTTGCGACAATATTAATTTTGCCTTCTTCTTCGTCTTCAGTTACGCTGTTCGAACGCACATATTTATTTTTATCGTATTTATACTTTATACTCTCGGTCTCTCGTCCTTTATTCCACCTGTTTCTGTTAAAATTTTGAAAAGCACGAACAAATATTTCATCACAAAGTAGCCCGGTTAAATTTGCATTCTCATGGCAACTTCCATAATTCAAGCAATAAGGAAAAATCACAGTATTCCCACCAATAGCGTATTTTTTCATGCTCCGCTTCAGAGGTTCTTGGAAAAACTCTTTTGACTCAATTAATATATTAATGTCTTTATCGTACGCAAATGCTAAGAAGTCTTTAAGGTGTTCTGGGTACTTAACATCATGGTTTCCTAAAGTAATATACAATCTTCTATCACAAAGAAAGTTCAATACTGCTAGAAAATCTTGTAACCGTTTCGAGCCTAAACGCAGCCAATGAGGACTAGTCTCGGCATCAGCAAAGCGGTCTTCTAAATCTCCAGAAATAACAACACAAAAATTAGGATTAACTTTACGAGCATGAAAAACGTACATTAAAATGGCCGCATAATGAGCGCTTATTCCATGAAGATCCGCAAAATGAATAACGTAAGGTGAGGTACAATTCTTAGCAAATAACTTAATACTCTGCCGTGCTTTTTCTCCAATCCGATCTTTGCCTTCTTCAAGACGAGGAGTTGTGGAATACTTAATTAAAATGTCCTTACTTTTAAAAGCGTCAGGAAGTGGGATCCGAAAAAGAGGAATCAATACTGCATATGTTGAAGATGCCCTCTGTTCACCTTCGTGTGCTGTAAAAAAAAAGCTTTCATTCGCATACTTATCCGTAGTAGAGTAAAGTCTATCGTTTTCATCCAATCTAAAGCTTACAAAAGATTTTTCAACGTCAGCAGCAGTATTCCCCAGCTGCATATCAATAAAAAAAGAACACATTAGAGAAAAGATTACACTTTTAGAATAAGCCACATATTGCCACGAAAATCTAACTTATAGAGATACTGTATATTCTATCTGCATAGGCGTCAACTGCAACGCCAGAACCAACAGGGCGGACGCATGAAGCTTATTTTGCGCGATAAAGCAGGCCACGCTTTTGTTTATTTTGTAGTTTTTTTTTCATAAAACTGACACAGTTTTTTAGTTTTCTTTGAATACAGGCAATCCACGGTAGTGGAAGAACCAGGTTCACGATTTTATAACAAGTATCGGAACAACATTTGGCGCAGTATTGGCAAGCAATGCTGCAAAATCAGCGTTTTTTTAACGGCTTTGCCGAAAATCAGCCAACGATTAACTAGTTTCGCAAATGTCTTAATATTTCTTGAGGAAGTGCGGTGTTAAAAATAGTTTGCGAAAGATTGCGTTGATCCCAAGAGAAAACGTGCAACACTCGCACGCCTGAAAAATGCTCTATTGTCGGGATGAGGCTTGAACATCCGTTTAAAATAATACCAATAATATTAATTCCCCGTGCATTTAGCGCCTCAATTGTTAAATAAATGTGATTTTGAAATCCTAGCTTTGATCGCGCCACAATAATCGCATTGCAATTTGCCTGTTTAATTAAGTCCGCCATAAAAAATCCCTCCGAAATTGGCACCAATGCGCCACCAGCGCCTTCGATAATGGCGCCATTCGGAATTTTTTCCAAAATATTGCGCGGATCAATTTTTATATGTTCGGCATTCGCAGCGTCATATGCGGATAACGGTGCTTTTAATTTATAAGCCTCTGGAATTATTTCAGTAGACGGCGATATCCTGCGTACTGTCTGCGAATCTGAATCATGCCCAGTTTGCACTGGTTTCCAATATTTCGCGCCACTGTGCAGGCAGATCCATGAGGAAATAATTGTTTTTCCGACGTTGGTGTCTGTACCAGTAATAAATATATTTGATCGCGCGTCTTTTTCTAACACGCCTGAGTCTGAGGCATTAGAAAGAAGATTATTTGATTCTGATGTTTTCGAAAGGAGTTTATTCATGCTTCGATTCGGACAAACAGCGTTTTATATTCCAGCACTACAGGCTTTTTATTATTTTTAAAAACAAATGCATTTCTGCTGCTGCCCTGAACATGTGCACCAATATTTTTAAAATAAAGCGCAGCCATATATGGATTGGCGAAACTTTGTAGGTAGTCTTTCTCTACAAAACTTGTTATTACCGAATGTTTTTTTAATACCAATGAAATTTCTTCTCGCGTAGCATATGCACTTGCAGGAAATACTCCTTCGAGCAAGCAATTGAATTTGCTAAAACTTCCCTTGAGCAGCGTCGAAAAAACAATACAATTCGTGTGTCGCAACATTTTGAGAATAAATGCTTCAAAATCGTGAAACCATTGTATTGCCAGATTGGATATGACCAAGTCATAGTGTTCAGAAGAATTATCCCACACGACTGATTCTAATGTCTGCGCGGATGAATTAGAAAGACGTTTATTAAAATCGTACGTTTCCGCATCACACAGCAAAACCTGTGCATTCGGATACCTCCCCTTGCAAAAGCGAACCATTTCAGAAGAAACGTCGCACAGTGTATATTCAGCATCCCCATAGCGCGCCATAAGGGCACGTGACACAAAGCCAGTGCCACAGCCCACATCAAGGACAGAAGAAATCTGCTGCGTAGGCAGGACACACGTGTCCACAAGGTCGATTGCGCACTGATGCTGAATCGTCGCATGCGCCTCGTATGAATCCGCATCTGTAAAATTCACAAACGCCCCTGCCTCAAAAAATTAGTGAGGGCGTTGTTGCAATTCGCCAGTAAATGCGCGCACACACGACGGCCAGCATCACAAGCCCCCACGCCCCACACAGCAATGTCATCAAGCACTACACGGCCATTATTTCTTTTTGTTTTTTTTCTAACATCGCATCAATGTCTCTTATGTGCGCATCCGTAATTTTCTGACTTTCGTCACCTAAGCGATGTGATTCATCTTCCGTTACCGCCCCGCCCTTCTCGCTTTTCTTTATCCAATCCATAGCATCCCGGCGAACGTTCCTTACTGCGATTTTTGATTCCTCTGCGTATTTTGCTGCAACTTTGCTCAATTCTTGGCGACGTTCTTCTGTTAACGCTGGCATTGGGATGCGAATCATTTGCCCATCCACTGAAGGATTTAAGCCCAAGTCAGAATCCCTTATTGCTTTTTCTACGGATTTTACAGCGCTTCTATCCCAAACCTGTATGACAAGCGTGCGAGCATCTGGAGCCGCAACCGTTCCAACTTGTTGAATGGGAACAAGCGAGCCGTACATGTCTACTTTTATCGGGTCAAGAAGGCTAATTGACGCTCGGCTAGTTCGAATCCCTTGCAATTCCTGCGCTAATGCGTCGACAGAACTCTGCATGCGAGAGTCAAAGCTTGATAATCGAGAATCCACGTGATCTTTCGACATAAAATTCACTCCTACGTATTTTGAGGCAAGATAGCAATCCTCCCCCATTATGTAAAGTTCTGCGCCCGAAGCAAACTTAATTCGTGCTTAATTTGTGTCATAAAAAAGAGAGTTTTGTCGGAGCACCTTCGCAAGTCTTGTTTTTTTCTGCTAGTATGCCTCAGTTACCCTCCTGCTGTGGACAAGACATTGAGCAGATCGTTCCATTTCATTGGCATCGGCGGAATTGGTATGAGCGGAATTGCAGAAATTTTGCACAACCAAGGGCAGGCCGTTCGCGGAAGTGACGTATCTGAAAATGCAAATGTGCAACGCCTTGTAAAGCTTGGAATCCCCATATCCATAGGGCACGATCCAGATAATGTTCGTGGCGCTCAAGCTGTAGTCGCATCAAGCGCAATCTCTGATGAGAACGTCGAAATTGTTGCTGCCCGAAAAAACAACATCCCCGTGATGACGCGTGGAGAAATGCTCGCAGAAGTTATTCGTTCAAAAAAAGCGATTGCGGTTTCCGGCTCGCACGGCAAGACAACAACAACATCATTAATTTCCGCAATTCTGAGCGAAGCAAATTTTGATCCGACGATCATTAATGGCGGAATTTTAAACACATACCAAACGAATGCGAAACTTGGCAGCGGAGATTGGTTTGTCGTAGAAGCGGACGAATCGGATGGCGCGTTTTTAAAACTGCCATCGACAATTAATGTTATAACCAATATTGATTGCGAGCACTTAACGTTTTACAAGACGATTGAAAACTTAGAGCACGCTTTTTTTCAATTTATTAGGAACTTACCATACTACGGTTTGGGAGTTGTTTGCTCAGATCACCCAAGAGTAAGGCGAATGTTTTGCGAGGAAAATAGCGTAATAGATAGGCGCCTCGTAACATATGGAATCTCATCTGATTCAAGTTTTATTCCGACTTTAAAAGGCGAAAACATCCGATTTTTGGCGAATGGTACAATATTTGATGTCACGATTTCGCTAGATATTCCCTTCACGCCGAAAAGCGCTGGCTGTTCGAATTCTGTAAAAGTTTCGGACGTATTCATTCCTATTTTAGGCCAACACAATGTTTTAAATGCGCTTGCAGCAATTGCGGTTGCAAATGAATTGCGAATCAGTCCTGAAATTTATAAATCCGCCCTAGCCTCTTTTCAAGGCGTAAAGCGTAGATTTACCGTTCTCGGAAAAAAGCGCGGCGTTACGTTTGTTGACGACTACGCGCATCACCCGATGGAAATTCAAGCTGTTATTGCGGCGGCAAGGCAAACAGACGCAGCTCGCATTATCGCGATATTTCAGCCGCACCGTTATTCCAGACTATCAGCTCTTTTTGATGAGTTTGTAGATGTTCTCTCAACAGCAGATACCGTCATAGTCTTGCCGGTGTACGCAGCAGGAGAAGCAGCTATGAATGGGTATACAAATGAAAAAGTGGTAGAGGCATTAAAATCTAGAGGGAACAAGAACGCGTATTTTTGCGAAGATCAAGAGCTTCCGGATTTAGCAAGAAAAATCGCAGAGAACAGAGACTTTTTAGTAGGACTAGGTGCAGGAAGCATCAGTGAAATTATATTAAGTGTTTACAATTTATATTAATGACGAATGACCATGGCAGCACAACAAAAACTTGTAAAATCAATAGACGATTTCTCGGGAACTTCCTTTGACGTCCCTTTAGGCGCGCGCTCCAGTTTCAGGTGTGGTGGCATTGCATCTTGCGTGTACTCACCGAAAAACATTCAGGACCTAGTCGCATTTCGGCGCTGGAATTCCGAACCGGAAACCTTCTTAGGTGGGTTATCGAACATCCTAATTCGAAGCGGTGGAATTGATGGCGTCGTGATCCGATTAAAAAACATTTGCCAATGTAATATTAGTGAGCAATCGATTTTTGGAGGCGGAATGCGAAATGTCGACGCCTGCAAGATGGTTGCTAGCGCAGGATATTCTGGAATGGAGTTTTTAATCGGCATCCCCGGGACCATAGGCGGAGCAATCGCAATGAACGCAGGTGCACACAATGCAGAAGTCGCAGACATCTTAGCCTGGATTGAGGTTATGGATGAAACAGGCACGATTACACGCATTGATCGCAAAGATATTAATATGAAATACAGAGACGGAGGACTCGAAAGCGATTACCTCGTCACGCAAGCATGCTTTAATCTGCGTCCAAGTACACAAGACAAAGTTGCAATGAAACACGCCGAAGTTTTATGCGAGCGTGCAGCGAAAATGAATTTTGGAAAAAATGTTGGATCCGCGGGTTCTGCATTTAAAAATCCGTCAAAGGAAGAAAGCGATGGACGTCGTGCTTGGGAGCTAATAGATGCCGCAGGGTGTAGAGGTTTGACTCGCGGAGGAGCGATAATGTCTGATAAACACGCAAATTTCCTGCTAAACACGGGCAACGCAACCCCTGACGACATAGAGGCGTTAGGAGAAGAAGTCCGCCAGCGCGTGTTTGAAGCAACAGGGGTCCTATTGGAGTGGGAAATCCGAATCATTGGAAATAAGGTCAAAGCCGAATAATGCGAAGCAAGTAGGAATACGTTAAATGACAACGGGCACGAACGTAAAAATAAGCCGAATAGCGATAATTTCTGGTGGCACATCTGGAGAGCGCGAGATTTCCATCAGCTCCGCGCGAGGCATGCACGAAGCGTTGGTTGCGTCAGGGAAATACCAAGACGTTGCAGTCTTCGACGTTGGACATAACATTGTTTCGCTGATTCAAGATTTGGTGAATTTTAAGCCAGACGTAATATTGAACGCGTTGCACGGTGTTGGTGGCGAAGATGGCGTAATACAGGGCGTGCTTGAAACACTTGGAATTCCGTATACGCACTCAGGGGTTACTGCATCCGCAATTGCAATGGATAAAGTTTATTCTCGTATCATTTTTTCTCACGCGAAAATCCCTGTCCCAACGTGGGGGGTTTATCCTAGTGAGCAGCTAAGCCAGCTCACGAACATGCCATTCGTTATGAAACCAAGATGCGAAGGATCTAGCTTGGGCATATCAATTATTAAGTCCAACGAAGATTTGATTCAAGCGCTTGCTGCGTGGAAGTATGGCGAATTCGCATTAGTTGAGGAATACATCCCTGGCAAAGAAGTTCAAACCGCAGTATTTGATGGCGTCGCGCTTGGCACAATTGAAATTCGCCCCCACAGAGAATTTTTTGATTATAGAGCAAAATACACCGTTGGAGAGACAGACCATATTATGCCTGCTGATATTCCTGACGACGTGTATGCGCATGTACAGGAATTAGCCGAAAGAGCATATCACGCAATTGGTTGCCGCGGCATGACGCGCTTGGATTTTATGCTAAAATACGAAAATGGTACTTGGACGCCATACTTACTGGAGCTGAACACGCAGCCAGGAATGACTCCATGTTCGTTGGTTCCAGACATTGCTAAACATTTAGGCTGGTCGTATTTAGAAGTAATCGAACGCATGCTCATTAGTGCTGTAAATTATTGGAACAGCAACTGAATACAACCCTACTTGGAGAGACTAGAACTTTTCAACTGACCGCAAGCGGCTAAGATATCTTGTCCTCGAGGAGTTCTTGTAATCACGGTGACACCAGTTCTTGCTAGCGCCTGAGCGAAGCGATCTATTTGTGAATTTGATGAAGTTTTAAACGGTGCCCCTGGCCATGGATTCCACGGAATTAAATTTACTTTTGCTGGAATGTCACGAATTAAAGCTGCGAGTTCTATTGCCTGCTGCTCTGAATCGTTAACATCCCGTAACATAACGTATTCAAATGTTATTCTTCTGGCCTCGTTTGTATTCGGATATTGCCGGCAAGCATTAATTAGCTCACGCACATTATACATATTGTTAATTGGCATGATTTTGTTGCGGATTTCATCATTTGGTGCATGCAGCGATACCGCTAAATTAACACAAAGCTCCGTTCCACAACGCACAATAAATGGAACGACTCCCGAAGTTGAAAGAGTTATTCGCCTTCGGGAAAAGGCTAGCCCATCTGAGTCCATCATAATTTTTATTGCGCTGGACACGTTTTCATAATTATGAAGCGGCTCCCCCATTCCCATCATCACGATATTTGTTATCAGGCGCTTGCTATTCAACGCACCAGGATCAGAAAGCCGCTGTCGTGCAACCATTACTTGACCGACGATTTCGTGTGCTTCCAAGTTTCTCACGAACGGCTGTGTTCCCGTATGGCAAAACGAGCACTTTACGCCGCATCCAATCTGGGACGAGACGCACACTGTGCAACGATCTCTTTCAGGGATTAACACCATCTCAACCGATTCGCCATCAGACAATTGCAGCAAAAATTTTTCAGTCCCATCAGACGATGTCAGCACGCGATCCACAGCAGGATACGCGATTGAGTGATTTCCCTGAAGCTCAGCTCGCATCTCTGCCGGAACGTTACTCATTTCGTCAAAGGATGTCGCACTTTTGCGGTATATCCAATCCCAGACCTGACCTGCGCGCCATTTAGGAACGTTCATTTGCTCAAAAACGACGGCGAAGTTTTGTCGTGTAAAACCTAGAAGATTCATGGTCTAAAGCTCTTCTGTATCGTCTGCAGACAAAATCGGCAGGTCCTCATCAAAATCCTCATCTTCTACAGAATCGACGTCAGGAACAATGCCTTCTTCATCCAGATCAAAGTCAAGCTCTTCAGGAACTTCAATATCGCTCGCACTAATTCCGCTGACTGCACGCTTTTTGCTGGACTTTTCGCTTGAACTAAATTCAACGACCATTCCGCACTTTGGGCAAGTTGGAACGGGTTTTTTCAAGTCGTAATAGTGCACCGCGCACCCAGCACATACTCTTTTTTTTCCCCATGCGTAACTTTTCACTATCCCTCTCATTGACACGCTGCAAGCGCGTATCTATCACACCCATTTCGCGTGATAATACCACGAAATGTGTCATGTCGGTAAAACAGACTTCTTTGGGACTGTTGAAACCTGCCACTTTGGTAGATCTAAACCCCTTGGTTTTATGGGAATCGGTCTCCTAATTTGAAGAGGTTTAACAGTCCCTCTGTACGTAATTCCTCAGAATCAGCGTTTTAAATCGTATTAAATTCTCTCTGTGAAAAAACGATTGATTAAACGCGTTAACGAATGTTTAACTATTTACGCGTATCATGCATATGTGGTTATTACGAACCGCTGCCCCATATTGCCTTTTGGTAAGATATTGTTTCTAATTGTGCGAGGGGGGGCAGCTGTTTAATGTGGAAAGGCTGCGAAATACAGAGCAATTAATGGAGGTCGTCATGAATCAGACTCGAAGAGAAGAACAAGTTCCTAACACAGAAATTTACGTCGTTGACGATATTCCGGACGGCTATCGTTTATCCGAGGATGAGCCGTTTATGAATCCGATGCAACTAGCTTATTTTCGAAAAAAATTATTGGATTGGAAAAATCAGCTTCTTTCTGAAATGCAGGAAACTATTGACCAACTGCCCGGGACATTGTCATCTGCGGACTCAATCGACGTTGCGTGCAATGCTGTCAACCAGTCTATTGAGTTAAGAACAAGAGACCGCGAACGAAAGTTGATTCACAAAATAGATGAAGCGTTGCAACGCATTACTGATGGAAGCTATGGGTATTGTGAAGAAACTGGAGAACAAATTTCGTTAAAGCGCTTGGATGCCCGCCCCATTGCGACGCTAAGCATTGAAGCCCAAGAGCGCCATGAACGAAAAGAGAAAGAATACCTGGATTAACAGGTCAGCGGTAGCATGAGTGGAATCCAATCGATATATTGACTGGATTCCATCGGTATTATTAACATTCTCACAATGTCTGTCTCCACCAGCTTTAAAAATTAACATAATTTAAAGGCAAGAATCGACAGACATTAGCAGAAGTTTAATATCAGTAAAGGCTTAATACTTGTTCATTACTTCATGTACAAGACCAATGCGGTGACCGCTGCAAGCACCATCGCTGGAGCAAATGGACACGTCCGCTTTCGAAGAATTGCGCAACTAACAGCACCAAAGGCACCACATAATATGAGAAACTCGCCGAGTATTGCTATTGGTATATATAGCCCCAAGGCCATAAAAAGCAGCAGATCTCCGCTACCAATTACACGTTTCCAACAGCTGTTCACCAACGCCAACCCCCCCATGCCCAAGCCAATCGGAACCAGCGACATGGGGATACACGCTTGCATTATGCTCCATGCGATGCCCAACCCCGCAAGGATTAATAGTAAATGTGCAGGAATCTGGCACATCCGAGCGTCGAAATATGCAATCGCGAAGCACGTTGCTAGGGCGCACAAAAGTAATGCGCCATCATATGCTGTCAGACCATCAAACACTTCGTGTCCATATTATTATACTAATACCATTTAAAAACCCGGAAAACATTCAATCAATTGCAACGATTCTAAACTGAAATAATCCGGCGTTTCATGTGGTACCCCTACATTATGCCCAAATTCAGAATGATTCACTATTTATGCTAAGACGTTTTCCCCTGAATGGGCCGGTCCCGAGAGGCAATTGCTGGGAAACCGTTGGCGCTTGGGGATAGGAGTGGAATTTTATCCCAAGATAGTCTTCGGCCTTTTGGCGAGCATTTGAATGACCTTTGTATTAGGAATTCAACAGGAGAATCACTTGAACCAGCGATTGAGCTAGGTGCAGAGGTAAAGCGATCGAAAAATGGATCACTATCCAAGCTGGAGCTGGTGGTAGAACTGGAGCTGGTGGTAGAACTGGGTCTGGGGCTAATTCTGGGGCTAATTCTGGAGCTGAAGCTGCTGCTGGAACGTGAGCTCATTATGGGGCTGGAACTTAAGCTCATTGGTTTAAACATGCATTCGTCAGAAGGATCGACTGATATTGAGAATTCGTCGAGGCATGAATCAGATGTACTTTTTTGCATAGTAGGATTTGCAAATTCGCCATCAAGAGAAGGAGTAGCCATCGGATTTGCACATTCGTCACCAAGAGAAGGAATAGCCATCGGAGTAATAATAGATTCGCATACGTTGAATGATAGTCTTGTAAGAAGGTCAAGACAGTCAGGGCTGGATGAGCAAGCCAAATATCTGGGTTTCCAAATCTCAAAAGAAGTCAACGCCTGAAACTTAAATAAAGGATCCGGTCCTTTTTCTTCTGATTTTAGATGTACGGCTATACTAAAAAGCTGATATTGCATGAAGTGAAGCAATCCCAAGTCCTCGGAGGAAATTTTGGCCGGGTCTACGAGAAAAATCAAGAAGAGCAATTTTTCAAACGAACTAAACTTATGTATCTCTCTACGACATGCGTGAAAGTTCTCTGGACAAAGATTCCGGACCACTTCTAAACCAGCCCAAATACTTCCTAAACGAAATGCCAGTTTAAGTAACGAATGATAGCCCTTTTTTCTAAATTGGCGTATTCCGATTGCGAAGAGTACTACCTGATCATGGGAAAGCTGCTTTTGAGCCAAAAGGCTACAAAAGAAAGAGCACAAAGGACTCCACACTGAAATATCAGGATTCTTTTCAAAATAATAGACAAGAGCACTAAAATTTTTCAACGCTACGGATGGTAATATAAAACGACGTTGCAATTCGCGATTGGATTCAAGCAGAGCTATTTCATAATACAAAGCAGCAAGATACACATTCGGATCAAGTTGTGCTCTATTTTGAAAATGCTCCACAATATTGCTTATTCTGTTTGGAACTAAATCAGGATTTACTAGACGCAATAGCTCAGAATTCGCATCTAGCGATAGATCAGGAGGCGCTAGACGCAATTGATCGGGAGACGCTAGAAGAGATTCTTGTCGCAATTGAAATCGCAAAGCATCAAATGTATTAAAACTACAACAATCATAACCAAGCACGACTAATTCCAAAGGCTCAGCAAAACTTGGCACCTTATATGATAACTCGCGTTCTAATATTCTTCCCGCCTCGATTAATAGGCGAACAACCGAACAACTTGGATTAGATAAGAAAGATAGCAAGGCGGAAATTAACACGTTAGCAAATTGTTGACACGTTATTAGTTCTGTCTCAATTGGAAATCTACCATACGGTCTTCTAGTAAACTTTCCTTCAAGTGAAAAATTCAAGAACGGCGCCTCGAAATACATGGAAAACGGCGTTACTCCAATAAGTCTGTATCTACGGCCGAATTCATCTTGAGAGAAAGGAATCAAACCCATTTTAGTAAAAAATTTACAGTGCGCCTCGTATGCGACTATTGAAGAACGAAGCAAACCTCCATCCACAATACCAAGAGTGGGAGCTAGATTCATCAATAAGAAGAAATCGGTTGTAAAAGACGAAAGAGCCCTCAACGCACCTGTGATTTGTTTACTTTTTTCAGAATCTATAAGTTCTAACTGTCTTGCGCGAAAAAGTTGCACCCCGTTGTCGACAGCAACAACGGACGGAAGAACTCGCATCAATAAGAATGCCAAACACAACAATTGAGTATACGAATCAGTTACAGGACTACCGGATAAATGGAACAATGCAAAATTGGGATCAATTAAAACCCCTTGGGAGTAGATACTAAGACAGGGATATTCATCCTCTATAGATTGTGGTATTTTTCGTGGGGGAATTAGTCCTGGGTTCCCATTCCAGTCTTTTAGTGATTTTAAATCGGGGTTATGCCTCATTTGCAAAAAAACCTCACTAGCCGAAGGATCAAAAGCCAAAGGGTTCTGGACTAGACGACTTGCATAAAATGTATATTCAAATCCAACAAAAGCTATCGTAAACGCTATCCAATTTTTCATATTTTTTTATATCCAACTATTTAATACATCATACGAAGGCTTGCACCGATTATCAGCGCGTTAAAACCTCAGCGAACATTGGAATTGAAGCTACCATCTTTTACAGCATAGGTAAATTGTCGTACAGTGGAGAAAGTATTGCGGATATTAACACAATAAGGAGCAAACCAAAAGCCCCCAACAATATGGGTTGAAGCAATGCAATTCGCTGTTGCATTTTTCCAAAAAGGCGTTGCATTTCAATGCTGGCACACTGCGCAAGCATGTCACCGAGCAACCCGCATGCATTTCCAATTTCGGCAAATTTAGCAGCACTACGCGGAACGCACCTTACGCGCTGAAGTTCATTGTGGAAAGGCTCGCCATTTACAACATTTTGCGTAACCTCTGCAATTGCTGCTTTTAATTCTTTTGATTTTGTTTGACTGTTGGACAGTAGAAGAGCATCCTTTAAAGGAATTCCAGATTGGAGCAATATGGCAACGCTGTTCAACCACAAAATGCTGTTGTAATTCGATCCAGTAGAGAATTTTGATCGAATTTTTCGCCAGGCGACGAACCCCGCGATAACGAAGGAAAGCATCACCGATATGCACATGTGTGGATGATTTACGGAAAGGTCCGACAACGCAAATATTAAGCCACCGTCATCCTGAATAATGCTGCGCACGTTTGGAATCACAAGTCGAAGCATCATCACTACTACCCCCAAGATTGCAACAAACACACATGTTGGATAAGTAAGAGCTTTCCTCATTTGCTTTTTCAAGAATTCTTGTGCTTCAAAGTTTTGGCTGAGCATTTCGCATGCTTTTCCCATGTTGCCAGTTTGCTCGGCGCGTTCCAGGCTGCCAATAACGTATGGGGTTGCGACTTGCGGAAAACTGGATAGGGCTTTTGCAAATGAATTGCCAGATTTTATGGAGGACAGCGTTTCATTTAAGAATTTTTGCACCGAACGCTTGGTTTCAATCGTGCCCATTATTTCTAATGCATCTATCAAGGTTATGTGCTGATTAAGCAAAATTGATAGCTGCTTGAAAAATAACACTAAAATTACCGGATTCGCACTCCATTTTAGGTTTGAAGTTTTTTCTATTTTTATTAAGGTCAAGCCCTTTGATTGAATTCTTGCGTCGACGTCTTCTTTTTTGAGCACGTCAATGTTCCCTGTGATTAATTTTCCAGTTTTATCAATAGCTTTATAAAAATATGTGGGCACATGTAAACCTGTGATTGAAACGAACTTTATGCCTCCGTAATCGTACCACATTGTGTATACTTGCTTGAGCGCAGTGCTAACGCCAAAAATTATGCAAATTGGCAATGTTAAGTTACCAATTCCGGTTATATTGGCTCCCATGGCCGGAGTTACAGATTATCCATTTAGGAAAATCGTGAATCATTTCGGTGCTGGACTAGTCTATTCAGAAATGGTGGCTAGCCGCGCAATAATGGAGGCGCTGAAAAACACTAAAGTGCGAAAGCGCTTGCATTTCTTTGATGCGTCGATTGAACCGTATCTGGTATCCATGCAGATTGTTGGAAACGATCCAGAAATAATGGCGGATGCAGCCCGCTTTAGTGAGCAACTTGGCGCAACATGCGTTGATATAAACATGGGGTGCCCCGTCAAAAAAGTCGTAAACATAGATTGCGGTGCAGCGTTAATGAAAGACGAAGCGTTAGCGGCAAAAATATTACGTGCGGTTGTTGCAGCCGTGCGAATACCAGTTACGGTGAAAATGCGATTAGGCTGGGACTTTCAGCACATAAATGTCATTGAGCTTGCAAAAATGGCAGAAAATGAAGGAGTATGCGCCGTTGCAGTACACGGGCGCACGCGATCGCAATTTTACGAAGGAACTGCGAATTGGCAAATTATCAGTGAAGTAAAGCAGTCTCTAAAAATTCCCGTGATTGGTAACGGTGACGTAAAGGATATTTTTGGCGCCAGTGAATTGTTAAAGAGTTGCAATGCTGTAATGATTGGGCGAGGCGCGTGTGGACGTCCATGGCTGCTTCGTCAGGTTGCAGCACATTTGGACAATGCGCAGATACCCAAGCAATGTAACATACAGGTGCTAGATACAATCCATTCACATTTGGCTCTGATCTTAGAAACCTATGGCGAGGACAAAGGGACAAGGCTTGCGCGCAAACACTTAGATTGGTACAGCAAGGGTTACCCTGGAGCAGCAGCATTTCGATCTACTGTAAACTCCGAAGTGACTGCAAGTGGAATGTACGCACTCGTGGATGAGTTTTTCTCTGGATTGGTGGCACATGAAAGCTAGCAACCAACTGTTTGACCGCGAAGAGCGAGGACAGACTCGACAGATTCCGCTGGCAGAAGCGTTGCGTCCCAAAGATTTTAGTGAGTTAGTTGGCAATATAGATTTTTCCAGCGGCAATTTGGGTAGTCTGCAATCGTTAATTCTCTGGGGGCCTCCTGGTTGTGGAAAAACAACGCTTGCGAGAATTATTGCATCCAAAAGCGAATTAACAAGCGTTTCGCTGTCTGCCGTCACTTCTGGAACAGCGGATTTTCGTGATGTGTTTGATATTGCCAACCGCGGGACAAAGATTGTGCTGATGATTGACGAAATTCATCATTTAAACAAATCGCAGCAAGATATTTTTCTGCCACATATTGAAAATGGTAACATTATTCTGATCGGAACAACAACAGAAAATCCATCGTTTGAGCTAAGGCAAGCACTGCTATCCAGGTGCAAAGTCATTGTGTTCTCACGTTTATCAACCGATGACCTCCTTCAAATTATTTTGCGAGTAGAGAATCATATTGGCAAGCCCCTGATATTGACAGAAGAAGCGAAGCATTGTTTGTGTGACCTTGCAGACGGTGATGCGCGTTATTTGTTGAACAGAATTGAAGAAATTTTACACGTAAATTCGGACCATTTACTGACGGCTGAAGACCTAGGTGCGCTGTTTCAAAAAAAGCTCAAAAGGTACGACAAGAACGCAGATGAGCATTACAACCTTATTAGCGCTTTTCATAAATCCATTCGCGGCTCCGATGTAAATGCGGCGCTGTACTGGTTTGCTCGAATGCTGCGTGGTGGCGAGGATCCGTTATACATTGCAAGGCGGCTTGTGCGTGCTGCGGCGGAGGATGTAGGAACGGCAGATCCGCAAGCAATACAGGTTGCAATTGCTGCTGTAGAGGCGTTTCGATTCTTGGGTTCACCTGAAGGAGAACTGGTCATTGCCGAAGCAGTTGCCTATGTTGCTACTGCCCCAAAGTCGAATGCTGTGTATCGTGCGTACAATACAGCAGTCGCGTTCGTGGACAAGACAGATGCAATCCCTCCTCCGATGCACGCAATTAATGCACCGACTACGCTAGCAAAAGAGCTAGGATACGGACAGGGGTATTTGTATGACCACGACTCTCTTAACGCATTCTCGGGACAGAACTATTTTCCAGGTGAACGGCAAGATTTTTATAAACCAAATGAGCGTGGATTTGAGCGAGAAATAAAAAAGAGAATGGATTGGTGGGAGAAAAATCGACGGGGTTAAAACGCGAAAAAAGACCCCCATCAAGATCGGAGTTTGCTTTGATGAACTCCCATATATTAAGCTTACTCTAATATCATTCACATTGCCCTTTGAATGGTGTTACACCAAAACTCTTTTTACGATTGGGTATAATTGGTTCAGCAGAGAGACAGATATCAGTGGAACATTAATATCAACTAATTTCGTAAATGTCTCAGCATGAGAGGATAGAGTTGCTTTATCAAGATAGAAAACCAACTATTTGCTTTCCCTTTCTGGGCTACAAAATTTTTGACAAAACCATGATCCGCGCCATAGATTGCGGTAAAAATTTTCAAGGCATTCTCAAAGCAGGTCCCTATCTTGGTGGGGTCCTTTATGATTTCAAACGCATTCGCTTTATTCAATTCGTCATATTTTTCTTTCTCAAAAAAATTTCGACAGAATTCGTTCATATTCTGAAAGAACGTTGCAAAATGCTTTATTGATGCGGCCTGATTACCCTGGCGAAATTTAAAAACAGCCGCATGATACTCAATTTTGTTACGTCTAATGACGTAATCGTTGCTCTTTCCGTAGTTTCCAAAATTCAAAAACTGCAAGCAATCTTCGTACCCTTCAACTGATTTATTCAAATAACCCCTCGCATAAATCCTGTATTCTAAGGCGAACATGGCATAGCGATTCATTCCCATGCGTCGAAAGTTATCGATCACATATGACAGCTTTTTTTCAGCTATGCGAAATTTCCCTAACCCTATCAAATTTCCGCTTTCTTCTCTTAAAACCCACAATTTGGGAACTAAATAATCTCCATCCTTTTCATAGTGTTTCAATATGTAGGCAGCTTCATTGATTTCTTCTAACCCCTGCCTATGAAGACCTGCAACCCCGTAAAAATTGGATAAACCTCTTCTAATAAAAAACGCCATTGATGGAAACTTATCGGGAAGCTTTTTTTCCCGCTTACTAAAAGGAGGGTCTGCGTTGTGTAGCTTCAAAATTTTACTGGCATAATCCAGCCCTATTTTGCATTCAGGTTTTGTAACGTAGTAATGCTCAAGGTAGGCAACAAATAAGATATGGTATGCTTCCGTTAAAATCTGATGAGCCCAACGCTCTGGACAACTCTCTACAATATCTATAGATCTTTGAGCCAACCTTAAACATTCGTCAAAATTCCCGTCATTATTGTAAAGTGTTGCTAATTTAACAGCCCCCATAGACAATAATGCCTCATTGTCGGTTGATGATTCTGCTAATTCTAGACCTTTTTTCAGGTGCTGCTTGGCTTGTACTGTATCTCCCAAGAGAACAGAGTCATATCCTAAATTAAGAAAAAGAGCAGACAAATCGCGCGCACTAATATATTTTTCCAAGTTTTCTATCGAAAGTACGCTCTTGTAGCACTCTACCGCTTCCGAAATTTTATTCCGATTGGAATGCAGTAAGTGTCCTAATGCCAGCAAAATTCGAGTACTACATTGCTGAATATTGCATGCAATGTTTTTAATCTTGTGCTCTATACTTTTTAAGTGCAACAACAGGTGAGCAGAACTGCCCACGTTTTCAAGCTCACCTTTGTATAATGGCCAACAAATTTGTTCGAATGGAGTCAACATTTTGACGATATGGTCTATCTTTTCTCTTTTTTCTGTATCACTTAATAATGAAAGAATGCACGAAAGGCCTATTTTTTGAGCACTTCTGTGCATGGATAAACAAGCGCCATTATCAAAGATGAGGGAATATTGTTTTAATTGATAAATAAAGTCGTCTACAAGTGTTTCGCTTTGCACTTGGCTGTTTAGTAGACGAACGCACTTATGCAATAACTCTTTTGAAATATTTTGCGAATCTACTAAACAGACGAGCAGCAATAATTCTTTAAATTCCAATCTTTTTTCGAGAATTTTTTGAAAACTCGAAAAAATAATTCTATATCGTGTTTTGTTATAAGCTAACTCTTCGCCCAACAGATCACTTTGCATACTTTCAAATGCTTGGTCCCCGCGCACGATCATATTAGCATACGCATCAAATGATTCTTCTGTGTTTTTTATGTAATGAGCTGCAGCAGAAATATCTAACGGAAATGAAGGAATTTTTACTAGAAAATCTTGTATTTCGCGCTCTTTTTCGACAGACCAATTTGATTCTTCATCGCTTCGAAAAATTTGTTTAAAAAGCGTATTTTTTTCTTTTTCATCCAATTTTTCGATATGCAAAACCATTGAGGGAGTGAGATGTCCAACATTTTGAATGTTACTGTTCTGAGTCGTCAAAATAACAATACCATGGCCCCATTTTTTCTCATCGTATGGAAAATTATCACGAATGCCTTGAAATGACTTTACATTATCAAAAATAAGCCCCCATCTTTTGACAGTGCTTAACCTTTTTTGAATAAAAACTATCCGTTGCTTACTCTGTTCGAGCTGATCTGTAATTGCTAGGATAAATTGGAGTTCCTGTCTTAACGCATGCGTATTTGCTAAAAGATAGGCTAAATTTGTTAAAGAACTGGATAAAGATATATCTGTCTCTGCATTGATTTCAAATATGAACGTGTTTCTTAAATTTTTAGCATATTGGCGAGCAATCGTTGTTTTACCTGCGCCACCAGGGCCAACAATTACGAGAACTGGCACACCCGTTTGTTTCTTTAGAAGCTTACCCATTTCACGTATTAACCGGCTTCTCTCTAATAAGTGCTCCTTTTTGATAAACGGAATGTCTGGCGATACTAACGGGGCAGTTCTTTGCGATAGAAATAGAACGATCGAACCAAAAATCAGGATGAAGACCCCTACTGATAAAAAATTTATTTTGTATGGTGCTATTTTTCCACGGCTGCGTCTGAATGACATAGGGAAATTTTTATCTTGATTGCTTACGATAAGCAAACCCTTGTCTTGTTTAGAAACTTTATAGTGATAGAAATGCTGTATTACTTCCAGCACTGCTGCAGCATAACGCTCATGATAATAGATACACCGCGCTTGGACTACGACAGGAGTGGCATTGGGAACAAGAATTAAGTAGGATCTCCAATTTTTGCAGGGAATACTACTTTCTTCACCCAAAAAGTCAGATGTAGGAATAAAAACAGTGTTTACGGTGTTCCCTATTCGCTGCTTTGTTTCGATCGGAATTCCAGCTAATTGTAAGTGTCTTGCCAATCGGCAATTTTTTTTGTTTTTACACTCTCGCTGACACAACACGTAACACGGTTCAGTTGCCTCCGACTTATTTTTTGATGCAACGTTTTTTAGCACTTTCTTCAAAGAATTCTCTGCTAGGATATTTTCGTAACGCTCCTTAAAGTATTGTCTGAGGTCGAATTTATCTACTATGTCTAATATTTGTTCTTTTGAATTGCATACCATTTTGATTGCGATATTGTGAACGTGTGCTTCCATCGTTTTTGGTGAAATTTCAATCAGGTTCGCAAAAAATTTCGCGGAATGACCGCTTGCTAATCCGGAAATGACGTCAAGCTCTCTTGGCGTCAACTGAAACGAGCCAATCTCAATATCGGGAAAGCTCCCACAAAGTTCCATTGACAAACTGCTCGCATATTAACGCGGACTGCCGCGATTCTAACCCAATTAGTCCAAAAATTCACGTATTACTAAAAATAAGGGTGTTCCCCTTATTTTTCAAAAATTGGTGATTTACCAGGATTACACCATATCATGACTTGCGCAATAACCCAATTGGGTCTGGGCTTTTTTTGGGAGAGTTTCTCATGAATGGAAAATTTTGTAAGGGAATCTTGATAGCGAAAGTGATCACTGATAGCTTGGGAATTGCTTGTCCATGTTATGCAACAAGCAGTGCAACAAATTTTAAATCTGTTAAACTACTATGCGATGATGTGCAGTGTTTGCCGTTAGTATTAACTGATATCGCGTTGGGACATGTTGAGCTGCAAACTAAGTGTGCAGAACTGGATACAAGGGGGCAATTCATTGAGGAAGGATGTTGTAAATTGCAACATCAATTTGAAGAACTGCAACGTGATTACGGGAACTCGACGCAACAGAATAAAGTACTAATTCAATTAGCAAACGAAATTGATGACAATTTTGGTGGTTTTGATGCTATTGAGGAAGCGTGTAATCATTTGCTGCATGCAATCAATTTCTAGTAAATATTTTAGCCAACCCCCCGATTTACCGTCAGGGGGCTTGCAATAATTGCCCCCCCTCAGACCTATGATGCGTGCTTATATTCTCGGAATGTTAATTAAACACAGTGTGTCAGGCCAAAATCCCTGCAGCGCAAAGGATTTTATCCTGTGTGTTTCGAATGGTATATGTTAATCCGTTGATTTTTTATTGAGAAGAGTTGGACTTTTCTGTTACAAAAGCCTGAACGGCGTTATCTGGATGTGTGCTTACGTGAAACTAATTGATGAAAAAATAATGGACCACTCCATGCACAAAAAGGCTTTGTTCAAAAATTCGTCAAAATACCGCGCGTTTGCGCTTCTCATGTCCCTTGCAATTTTGCTCAGCGGATGCGCAATTAGGCGAAGCCATGTTCAGGGATTGTCACGTTCATCTGCAGGATATTGCGTCAAGGGCGTTTGGTATTATCCACAAAATTTTTACGACTACGATGACACCGGGCTCGCATCTTGGTATGGGCCTGGCTTTCATGATCACGCGAAAGCTCAGGGTGAAAAATATGATCAATACGCAATGACAGCCGCTCACAAAACACTGCCACTGCCAACCATTGTAAAAGTTACGAACGTGGAAAACGGCAAATCCATTGTTGTGCTGGTTGATGATAGAGGACCATATAAAAACAAACGCATTCTCGACCTATCAGCATCTGCAGCGAAGGAGCTTGGAACGTACAACAGGGGAGTCGCAAAAGTACGGGTACAGTCGCTATGTAAGGAAAGCAATGCGCTGTCCATATACTTGAAACACTACAACAAGGGAAAATTCAACAGAACGTGGGAAGATATATATCGCCAAGAAATTGGGTGCCGCCCCGGTTACCGTCAACTTACAGTTGTATCAAAAAAAGTGCATCGCTCTAATTTGGAAGAAATAAATAAATCGAAAAACGCTCAAGCTGTAGCCAGCTTAATTGGGCGCAAAAAAAATCGCTAGCGGAAGGACTCATTTTTTTGAATGAAATTTAGATGTCGTTCTCGTGACTCGGATATTAGAGTTTTTACCCTAACGGGAACACGATTCACTAAATAATAGCATTCTATATGACTCCAGTGATAGAATGCGCGCAGGTCTCGCTGTATATGACACATGGATATGGTATCGGTGAATAGGTTTTTGAGTACCGTGTTTTTAATATCTGGCACGGCAATCGGAGCTGGAGTGATTGCGCTACCGCTAGCAGCGGCTAATTTAAACTTCATTCAAGTCGCAGTATTTATAGTTATTGGTTTTTTCGTTGCATATTACTCGTCGTGCATGGCCGTTAGGCTAAGCCAACATGTAGGCAAGGGAACGGGAATAGCTGAACTTAGCAAGCAGTTGGGGGGGAAGTTTACTTTTACACTGTCGATTGTAACCTTTTATATTTTATCCCTTGCCTTGTTATCGGCCTATTTTGCCGGATTGACAGACACTCTGGGCTCGTTTTTCAACATTCCAAGTACATATGTAACACTGCTTTGTGGTGTTGGATTGATGCTTATGCTCTTGTTGAATGTAAGGCTATTTGACCGTTTAAATGCGATTTTATTTTTAATATTAATTGCATCATTGGTGTTTATTACCTTTAGCGTATCTAAATTCAATGCCAATTATTTTGATATGTCACTTAAAAATCGTGGATTAGCTTGCTTTCTGCCAATCGTTTTTACATCGTTTGGGGTCCAAAATGTATGTGCGCACGTTTGTAATTACTTAGAACTAGATATCAAAAAAATTCAAAGTGCATTTAAAATAGGAATTATTATTCCCGCACTAATATATTTTGCGTGGATTGTTACCGTGATCGTCTCTATCCAAAGCTCAGATGTTGAATTTTTTGAAAGGATGAAAAATCAGCAAGTCGGCGTAGGAGAGTTGGTAAGTTTTTTGTGTGGAAATACCACGTATCCAATCACAGGCACGATCTTTAAATTGTTAACGTTTTCTGCAATGGCGACTTCTGCGATTGGAATTGGGATTGGATTGCTTGATTCGATTCGAGAAACGTACATTCCTGAAAAAAGGTTAGCATTATCTCTCGTGGTGCTGATTCCTGTCATTGTCGCGATCTTTTATCCAAGCACGTTTGTTCAAATTTTATCGTTCGGTGCAATGATCGCAACTTTTTGGGTGATATTCATCCCGTACTACCTGCTGCAAAAAATCGACAAAAAGAGTGCCTATTCACTGAAGCACATCCTCTGCCTGTTGTTTGGAATTGCCGTCTTCGTTTGTGAGTTTTTGGGATAGGAAGCTAGTCATCTTCGTCTTGTCCCTGCTCAGAAGCTTCGGCTTGCAACAGACCTTTCTTCACTTTTTTTGTGAGCTCATTCTCTATTCGCTCTCTCATTTGTTGCTCCATGGTCTTTGTCAGAGGGATGGTTACGCATCCCTTAATTCCTATAACTTTTAATGCATCTTCTTGGTGGTCAAAAGCAATGCAAACATCTCCTTTCACTAAAAATTCATACCGTTTGTAGTTTTTCAACCACTCTAATGTGAAAAAGCCAATTACCAAGGCTGTAAAGCAAAGAGCCAGTACGGATCGAAATGTTGCCATAAGGACAAGAGAAAGAACAATTGTAGGTCATCAATATTATTAAGACAATAAAGGTAACTTTTGTCAAATGAGAATAGATTTCCAGTAGAGATTCATCGTAGTTATAACTAAATGATATGGGAACAATAACGGCATCAATATACACATATTCCATATGAAAAACACATAATAAAACCCATTAGTTGCAGAGAGTTTGGGCACTGAAACATACGCAATAGCAAAACGCGGGAAACACACAAATTTCTTAATGGATGGCTTTTTTTCGTCAAAAATGTTAAAAATGCAAGAACATCCGTGATGCATTCGAACAGTTTTAGCTGATGTCTGAAAAGGATTTAGATTTGTTCTCCTCAGATAGCGACGTAAAGGTCGTATCTTTAGAGGAGGAAATGAAGGGCGCGTACCTCGACTACGCCATGAGCGTTATTGTATCAAGAGCGCTCCCAGATGTGCGTGATGGGCTAAAGCCCGTGCAACGACGCATCCTGTATGTCATGGATGAAAATGGACATGACTATAATAAGCCGCGCCGCAAGTCCGCAGCCGTGGTTGGTGCCGTCCAAGGAAACTACCACCCACATGGAAACGACGCGATATATGGCGCGATGGTTCGGATGGCCCAAGATTTCAATATGGGCATAACTTTAGTAGACGGGCAAGGAAACTTTGGATCTATGGATGGCGACCCTCCTGCAGCGTTCCGTTATACAGAGGTCCGGTTAAGCAAAATTTCACGAGCGCTGTTGGATGATATCCATTGCGAGACCGTGGACTATCGCCCGAACTACGATAACTCGCTACAAGAGCCTACCGTTCTACCCGCACAATTTCCAAACTTGCTTGTAAATGGATCAAACGGAATCGCTGTTGGAATGGCAACATACGTACCTACGCACAACTTGGGCGAAGTAATAGATGCGTGCTGTGCTTTGATCGACGACCCGGATTTAACCGTAGACGACCTGATAAAGTACATCCCGGGGCCAGATTTCCCTACCGGGGCGACGATCATGGGACGAGGAGGAATATATCAGGCTTATAGAACAGGACGAGGCGCCGCAATCGTACGTAGCAAGTCGCACATTGAAGAAATCCGTGGGGGCCGCGAAGCGATTGTCATTACGGAAGTTCCTTTCCAGGTTAATAAAGCCAGTATGGTGGAACGGATTGCAGAGCTTGTAAAGGAAAAGACCATAACCGACATAAGCAACCTCCGAGATGAATCGGATAAAGACGGCGTACGCGTGGTCATTGAGCTTCGGAAAGATGCCGTTGCGGACGTTGTGCTGAACCAGCTATATCGGTTTACCCCCGTGCAAACAAATATAAATTTCAATATGTTGGCATTAGTATATGGCCGGCCAGAGCAGTTGTCGCTAAAGAGCATTCTCAGCGCGTTCTTGATGTTCAGAGAAGACGTTGTCCGGCGCCGCACAAGGTTTGAATGGGGCAAGGCCAGAGAACGAGTTCACGTATTAGTTGGTTTTGCTGTTGCTTTAGCAAATTTAGATGAAGTTATATTGCTGATTCGAAATGCTCAAGATCGTGAAACGGCCAAAAATCAGCTATTGGAACGCAAGTGGAAGGCGGACGACATCGTTCCTTTGCTCGAGCTTGTTGAAGATATTGACGCACACGAACAAGATACTTATTCGCTAAGCATTGCACAAGCGGATGCCATATTAGACTTGCGCTTACACCGATTGACCGGACTTGAACGCCAGAAGATCCACAATGAATTGTCTGAACTTGCTGCGACGATCAAGAGACTACTCGAACTGTTACAATCTAGGGAAAAAATTCTTGATTTGATTAAATCCGACTTGCGCGAACTTAAGAATAAATACGCAACGCCTCGTAAAACGGTAATTGAAGACGCGTCAGGTGCATACGAAGATGAAGACCTAATTCAGCGCGAAGAGATGGTTGTTACGGTCAGCCTAGAAGGTTTCATAAAGCGCGTGCCACTAGATACATACCGTTCTCAGAAAAGAGGCGGGCGCGGGCGTTCGGGGATGAGCACTAAAAGCGAAGATGTTGTAAATGATGTCATAGTCGCCAACACCCATGATAATATTCTGTTTTTCTCCACATTGGGACGCGTTTACTCTCTAAAGGTATACCAGCTGCCGTTGGGAACGCCGCAAGCGAAAGGCAGAGCAATGGTGAATCTGTTCCCTGTCGGGGAAAAAGAGAAAATTTCAACAGTGTTGATTGTTCCAGAAAGCGAAAGCCATGATGAAAAGTGCTTGATTTTTGCGACATCACTTGGAAATATTCGCCGAAACAAAATCTCAGATTTTGCGCGGATCGCCAGCAATGGAAAGAAGGCGATGAATTTGGATGAGAACGAGCTATTAATTGGCGTTGTTCTTGCGTGTGAGACGGATGATGTATTTATTTGCACAACCAAAGGCATGGCAAATCGTTTCCCTGTGTCTGGCGTGCGCATCTTTGCTGGACGTGATTCGAATGGCGTTAGAGCAATTCGGCTTGATGAAGGCGACACCGTTACGAACGTGAGTATTATAAGTTCGAACAATATCTCTTCGGAAGAGCGCGAGGCGTATTATCGGCTTTCATCTAAGCTGAAGGACGAAGGGAATCCTGATTTGGATCCGGATTTGTTCTCTGCCGGCGTAACAGCAGACGTATCAATCTCCGACGCTCGGTACCGAGAATTAGCAAAAAACGAGCAATTTGTTCTTACGGTGACGGAGAATGGATTTGGAAAAAGAACATCAGCGTACGCATATCGGACGACCAACCGCGGAACGAAAGGCGTTGCAAACATAACGATGAACGCACGAAATGGAGACGTCGTATCGTCTTTTCCTGTACAGGAAGATGATGACGTCGTGTTGGTTACGAACCTTGGGCAATTGATTCGTTGTCCCGTAAAAGACATTCGCATAACAAGGCGTATTGCTCAGGGCGTGATAATATTCAAGGTTGGAGATGATGAAAAGGTTGTTGCGGTCAGTCGAGTTCCTAATGATGCAAATGACTTACAGGATTAAGTATTGAATGACCTTATTGCTGGGGTTGGTTTTATTAGAGTCGGTTCGCCGAGGTTAAAACGGCTGAATTTTAAACATAATGGCGGGGTGTAATATGTTTTTCGGACACAGAATATTAGAACTTGGAGCGAGTGTCGCACCTTTTTTGATTGTATTGTTAATCATTGTGTTTGTACACGAAATGGGACACTTCCTGATCGCAAGATACAACGGTATACAAGTTTCCACCTTTTCTGTTGGATATGGGCCTGAGCTTTGCGGATTTACGGATAAAAAAGGCACACGTTGGAGAATTAGCGCAATTCCAGTTGGTGGATACGTCATGATGCTGGGAGACGCAGATGCGACGAGTGTAAAGTCAAACATCAAGGATGTTGATGAAAGCAATAAAGACAAGACATTGCAATCCAAATCCCCGTTACAACGAATCATGGTCTCGTTCGGTGGGCCATTGTTTAACTTTTTATTCACGATGATTATAATCGCAGGAATTAGCGCCTGGAAAGGGATTCCTGATGTTAGAACTTGCGTGCAAGCTGTAAACGTCGGGTCTGTCGCCGAAAAGTGTGGCATTCAACCAGGAGACGTCATCACAGGGATTGGAGGCACAGCCGTGTCAAAAGTGTCTGAAATGCTGAAATGCTTGAAAACGTTGGCAGGAACGGATACAAAGATTCATTTCTTGCGAGGAGCTGAGGAGCATGTTGTGCCGGCATGTCTTTACAACGTCAATGAAAATGGGAAGAAAATCGCAGTGCATCTTCTAGGAATCGCACTTTCAGGAGAAATGGTATTTGAGCGTGCATCTATTGCGAGATCGATGTCATATGCTGTCGAATATTGTTATGTTTCCGTAAAGTCAATTACAGCTGGACTAGCGAGAGCCATAATGGGGCAAAAGGACGGAGCGAAGCTAGGGAGTGTTTTTTCGATTGGAAAGGATTTAAACAAATCTTTACAGCAAGGGATAATCCCATCCTTGTCCTTCATGGCGATGATATCGTTGAGCTTGGGCTTCTTTAACATGCTTCCAATTCCTGTACTTGATGGCGGAAGCATATTCTTAAATTCGATAGAACTGATTATTCGTCGTCCACTGTCAGCAGCTGTGATTAATGTCGTTTACACTATTGGTTTAGTGATTGTCGCATCTCTAATGCTTCTCTCACTTTGGAACGACTTTGAGAGGTTTGGATTTATCAAAAAGATATTAGATTTTGCAAAAAATCTTTGTGGAAAGCTATGACACGATGTTCATAACCATAGACGAGCTATTTCAAATTTGGAAAATAAACCCCAAGGAGCGGCGGCTGATTGGGATAGATTGGGGAGAAAAGCACATTGGAATTGCCGTATCTGATCGTTCAGGAATAATTGCATCCCCTTTGACAACAGTGATGTTTCGGCATAATAAAAAAGTGCGACGCGTTGTCGGCTCTTCGAGCAAAAATGTAGAACCACAACAGAAAACAAGCAAGCAGTTGTTGATTGAAACAGTTAAGGACGTGGCAAGTATTATTAAGAGTGAACACCCGATTGCAATCAGCTTTGGCATTCCAATAAGCATGAACGGAACGGATGGCCCGCAGGTGCTGAAAGCTTTGATTTTTGCGAATCAGCTGTTGAATGTGGTGGACACTCCTATCATCCTTGCTGACGAACGGCTGTCTAGCGCGGCTGTAGAGAAGGTAATGATTCAAGCAGATTTGACTCGTGCAAAGCGCGCAAAATGTATAGACCAAGCATCCGCCGCATATGTGCTACAGGGAATTGTGGATCAGCTGAATTTAAAGGAGATGAACTAATAGGAAATACTAAGCATACACTAATATCTGTCCACATTGCCCTTTGGAGATATTAACATTTTACCAATGTATGTATCCGCCAGCTTTAAAAATTAACATAATTTAAAAGCAAATATTGACTAACTTATACCTACCCCAGACCTTAATACAACCCTAAACACATCGTACCAACCTAACCCTTCAACTTATCAACATCCTCAACAGATAACCCTGTACACTGACTCACAATATCCACCTCAAGCCCCCTTGCTAGCATTGCAATCGCAGTTTCCCGAGCTTTTTCCGCCTTACCCTTAGCCTCCCCTTCCGCCTTACCCTTAGCCTCCCCTTCAACCAAACCTTCAGCCTTAGCATTTGCCTCACGATTTATCCGATCGTTCTCCGCTCTAATATGGTTTTCATACTCTTGTCTCATCCTTTCATCCGCGCTCATCACCTTCAGCTCTTCCAGCGCCTCATTCACTTCAGGAACCTTCTCCAAAAACTCAAACGGAATCAATTCCGGCTTTTTCAAAAAATACATCCACACCAAAAACACGTCATTAACTGACGCCTCCTTTAGATCAATTTTCGGCAACTCTATAATAAAAGTACGCATCTTCTCACTAGCAACTTCAACATCATCAAACGGATTCGCCTTAAACATATACACTGCTTCATGCGTATGATATTTTCTGTTTGTTTCAGGATAATTTGTCAGCCAAATCGAAATGATGTCTGGACACGAATCATAAGTATCCCCTTCGCTAAGCTCACTTTTAATAATACGCGACTTATGATTAAACGCTCGATTTACAAGATTTCCATCACGTTTACACTGAATTTCTATATCCACAATACTTCCATCATCAGTTCTCGCCTTAACATCAAGTGTCGTAGACTTTCCATTCTTCCATTGCTTTTTATGTTGCGGATTAAGCAGCGTAATACTTTTAATCGTTGGCTTCCCTTTCAATATGGAATTCAGCAAGCATATAAGCACCCTCTTGTGCTTTTCTTCACCAAACAGATTCGAAAAAACAAAATCCGAACTAGGTTTTAATAGTCCACATTCCATATTCGAGTCACCATTCACACCACCATCAACAACCATTATACAACGACTTTGCTGATAAAACGCAAGCATTTTGCATGTCGATCAGAACGCCATGCGTCTAATTTCGCATGGAAA